>NZ_JAKJSY010000030.1:0-48654 GCF_050337445.1 Vibrio minamisatsumaniensis
AGGTTTACATTATGGCGGCACTAGCAGATTTAGTTAATTTTCAACTTCAAAATGCCAAAGCCTTATCTGAATTATTGAATTCAGAGAAAATTGCTATCACTAGCCGACAATCAAACGATATTGAGCGAATCGCCAAAGAAAAAGTAGTCCTTGTCGAACAACTTCGGTTGACCGATCAGCGCATTGCAGCCCATAGTAATATCTCAGAACTCACCGAAAATCCGGAACTTGTCGAGTTAGTCAAGACAATCAAGTCCATAGTTCATGATTGTCATCAATCGAATCTCGTCAATGGTGAAGCACTGAATCGAGCACACCTTAGCTTCAAAAAACTCAGCAACATGATGCAGCAAAGCCACGGAAAGATTGGTATGACTTACAATGCCGGTGGTCAAACCCATACGATTTCAACTCTGGGAACCAATATAAAAGCCTAGCCCCCCCCCTTCACGAGTCCTGCTTGTTATCTCACACTTAGCTCTTAGCTCTTAGCTCTTAGCTCTTAGCTCTTAGCTCTTAGCTCTTAGCTCTTAGCTCTTAGCTCTTAGCTCTTAGCCAGCATTTTTACGCCCCTATGAAATACGTCAACAAACCCGCAAAGACACAAAAGCGGCAAGTATTTTCATACTTGCCGCTTTATTTTATTGACTGTTAATGATTGCCGCTACGCCATCTGGAAAACGAGTCGCCATTCATATAACTCAAAGAACCTGAAACAAAATCCTCATGAATCTAGAATAATGTTTTCTGTCTCTTCTCTGGTACGGCTTGAACTTCACCGTAACTACGTAGCTGGTTCATTTTACGGATATCTAACTGAAGCTCTGTGACGTAACTATCGCCAACCGGGTAACTGCGCACCACTTCGGCTCCACGAATGACACCATCAACTGCACCTGAAGTTCGTTCGATACCAAGACGTTGATCTTCAAGTTCAGCTCGGCCACTCACTCGCATGCCATAGACTTGTTCCGCAAGTTCACGGTACGCATCAACCTTAGACGCTCTCATCGCACGGATACGTTTCTCTTCGTCGGTACGTCCTTTTTGCTCACTGATACTTGCGTAACCAACAGCAACCAAAGAATCGTCTGTTCTCATACTTTGAATAGGCTGACAACCCACAAGCAATAAAGCAGCAACAACAAATATTAACTTCTTCATTTCAAACTCCTAAGGGCGAAGAATCACAGTATAAGGCTGAGTGATCGTTGGGTCCGAACGAATAATCACACCATCTTGAGTTCGAATGCTGTTCAGGGTATCGAGGTCACGACCGATACGATCTGCGGGTAAGAAACCTTGCGCTGAAGCAACCACAATACGAGTTTGCATTCCAACCACGCGAGCATTCACTAGAACACCGCCTTCTTGGCGAAGCATCGTTCCCGTCAAAACATATTGGACATCTTGCTCTTGAGCGAGATCTTTCCAATCACGACTGAGTGCAAAGTCACCTTGGTGAGTAACTTGGATAGAACCTGTTGTTTTAAAATCAACAACCTTGAAACCTCGACGCTGAAACTGGTGAATAAAACCTTCTGATACTGAGTTTCCAAGCCAGTTTGTGGTGTCCATATGCTGTAGATCAACAAAAGAGGTGATCGCAATCGGTGTTCTTGCTGAAATACCGGTATTCGAAATAATCAAATCTTCGGTCATACTTTCCACGAAAAAATCCATGGTATGACGAGGGCTGTCCATCAACATAAACTGGCTGCCTGAGTATTCAGACTTACCGTTATAGATTGGCGAATAAGCGCATGATGTCATTAACATGACACTCATTACTACGAGCCATTTTTTCATTCTCTTATCTCCAGATATATTTCGTGCTTACTGTATTAACATGTTCTCACCATTATTCTTTTCAATGGATTACAATGTTGGAACAGTCTTTGCTTTTCACTAATGGTTCAGATTAAGAAAAACGCACTTAAGTCAGCTTCAAGCTTATAGTTATTTGTTAAGCAATATTTATACCCAACTGGTAACGAATAAATGAAAAAAATAATTTCTTACTTATTTTCAATAAGTTCACTGATAACAATAAGTTTCAATGCTCATGCCTCTTGGTATGAGGTTACCGGCACTGCAACCATCGTATCGTCGGAAGAAACCGCAAGGATCCACGCGCTAGAAGACGCCCTATATAAGGCCGTGCAGTTTTCAGGTGCCGATATTGGCAGTATATCTAACCTTACGCCCTATCTAGATTCGAACAAAAAAGAGTTCCAGTTTACCAACCACGAAGTACGCTACATATTAGTTGAAAAAGAGAAGACTCGCGGTGGCAATTTAACGGTCACCGCAAGAATCGATATCTACCCTTCGGCAAATGCTTGCCATGACAACCAATACAAAAAGACATTTTTGGTCGGAAACATTGATGTCACCTCCCCTCAACAAGCCGTGATGGGAAGGGTTTATAACATCGGAGATGATTTCAGCCATATCATTGACCGACAACTGGCACAAGAATCACGCAGCTTTGTTTCTGTCGGCACGACAAATTACGAAATAGATAAACGTCGACCAGAAGTCATCAAGATGATCGCTCAAGACACCGGCGCACAATACATTATTGGAGGCGAGATTACCGATTTAACCGCAACGGTGGAATCTAAACTTTTAAAAGACGACATCATCAACCGCCAGTTTGCGTTAGAAATGCAAGTATTTGATGGTAAAACAGGACAGCAAGTTTACAGCCGTAACTACCGTGAAGTGGCAAAGTGGCCATTTGCTAAGACCAGTGAAGTCGATACGCGTAGTGCTCGTTTCTGGTCATCCACCTACGGCAATATGATGCTTCGCGTCAGCCGCGATATTATGTTGGACTTGGAATCTGAAGTGTCATGTAAGATTACACTTCCGGAAGTGGCCGCGGTTTTTGACAACACTGTCACCATTGATTTAGGTCGAATACATGGCGTACAGCAAGGTGACAAACTTAAATTGTGGCATACGGGTTCATTTATCGACCAAAGAGGCTTACCACGTAACAAAGTATCGCAAAGTGATATCACATTGACGGTTTCTCGCGTATACGAAAACGAAGCGGAACTCACGATTGATCAACCAAGCCTTGCCGCAAGTATTCAAATTGGCGATGTCATGCAGAAAATCATGTAGTTAGCGACAATCATACTGTTGAATAAAGCCTTAGCACTGTTGTTAAGGCTTTATTTTTTCATGATGAGTTTCGGTTTTAGCGTATTTGTCGTAATCTTATTAATAACATAATCATCATTTAGCAAACTATGAACCAGAATAATCTCATTGGTGCGACCGGTTATCGCTTTATATCAAAAGGCAAGACCGCTTTTAAAATCCATATTCATACCCCAGATGATACAGTCTTACATCGTTCTGTTGGTTTTGTTCGTTTGGGTGAAAAGAAAGCACTAAAGAAAACCATTAAATTGAGAGATGAACTCGGCAGAGAGCTGTGGGGGAAATTTTGGCCAAAAGTCCTTAAAGATCCCTATTTAATGACGCGCTTGCCGCATAGTTTAGAACCTAAAATAGTATTCAAGCCAAACCCGACTCAAACGGACCCCGAGCATAGAGACGAATGCTATATCGCTAAGTGGCGCGTATTTTCTGAGAATGGCGATTACAAATACAAAACAAAGGTCTGTTCTATAAAGAAACACGGACGACTTGCAGCCTACAGCCAAACCAAACGCGCCCTACTTGATGCCCACAAAGATGTGATAGAGCTCCTTATCTTTATGGGTCGATTGAACAGTATTAACTTAAAATAGAATCCGTGACCCAGACTGAGCAGATATAAAAACAGCCGTCATCGCGGCTGTTTTTATAGTTAGATTAACGGGCTTAACACTTCTCGCATATGGCTACATACCTCTAGCTTCGACATATCTCAGCCAGTGTTGTCAATCGGCGTTTTGACTCTTTAACATAAGGATTGGTTTGATCCCATGCGTAGCCGGCCAAAATAGAGCACACCATTTGCTTAATCTTTGGGTTTGGATCCTGATAGAAAATCACATCCTGCAAAGTACCTGAGTACCACCCCTCGACATACGTTCTAAAAGTGTTGACACCAACCATCAACGGATCCGCATACTCGCGTTCCCAATCGACTTTTTCACCGTTAAGCTGCTTTTCCACACACTCAACCGCAAACTGAGCCGACTTCATCGCAATTGTCACGCCGGATGAAAATACCGGGTCAAGGAACTCACCAGCATTGCCAAGCAACGCGTACTTATCCGTCGCCAGATGTTTTACATTGGCAGAATAGCCACCGATGTCACCGGCTGGGTTCGGATACTCTGCATTTGCCAGAATCTCGGCTAAACCAGGCTCTTCCATTGCCAGTTGTTTAATCGCAGCAATTTTGTCTTCTGGATAAGACTCAAAAAACTCAGGCTCTCCGACTACACCAAATGACGAGACACCGTTGCTAAACGGGATCAACCAATACCAAACATCAGGGTTGGTTGGGTGCACAGAGATAAGTATTTTATTGCGATCATATTCTAAGTCGGAATCCACCTCAGCAATATGATCGTTAATGTGCGTAAAAATAGCTTTGCGTGGAGGAAGTGATGACGGCTCTTCCAAGTTAAGCATTTTCGGTAACACTCGACCAAAGCCACTGCCATCCAATACATATTGCGCTTCTAGCTGATAGCGCTCTCCATTAAGCTCTTGCACCTCTAAAACAGTGCTATCTTCGGCAAAATGAATGCCCACTAACTCATGCTGGTAATCAATGGCAACGCCTTGCGCTTCGGCACTATCAGCTAATACCTTATCAAAGGCACCTCGCTGAACCTGAAACGTGGTTCCTGGACCAGAAGAGAACTTATCTTCAAAATTGAACGCCGTATAAACACCATTTTTGCGAAAGGCAGCGCCATCTTTGTATTGGAAGTTGGCGTTGATTACTGCGTCAGTCATCCCAGCCTGTTCAATCACTTCCATACAAGCTGGTAATAGGCTTTCACCAATAGAAAAACGCGGAAATAGGCTCTTTTCAATCACTCGAACGTCGATACCTTTTTGGTGTAACAAAGACGCAGCAATAGACCCAGAAGGCCCTGCTCCAATGATCACCACTTGAGTTGCTAGTTTTTTCATTAATTTAAGCCATGTTTGTTATTTTTTATTGCTCGCCCGCTTTCAATTCAAGAAGCGTGTGGCCAAGGCCAATATCATCCGTACGGGTCACCACTTCGAAGCCCGCTTCTTCAACGATCTCTAAGAAATCTTCACTGCGGTAAAAGCGACTGTTGCCGTTGGCCAAGCAGGTAAAGTAGAGAGACGTCGCATTTAAGCTATAAGAAGCCGCATCGTATTTCTGTGCATCCCAAAACAGTTCAAGAATATAGACAGTCGCCTCCTCTGACATATGAGAGCGAACACGCTTTAATATGCTCAGAATCTCCATTGGCGAGAAACAGTCCAGAAACTGACTCATCCACCACACATCAGCGCCCGTTGGCAATGCTTGCTGTTTATCGAGCATGTTAGCGGGGAATGGCGTTACTCTATCTTGATGACCATGCTTTGCCGCGTTTGCCATCGCCATTTCTAGTTGCTGTGGCAAATCTACAATCGTCACCTCAACGTCCGAATCATGATGACAACACTGCATCGCCCACTTACCCGTGTTACCACCGATATCCACCAGCGATTTAGGTTTCTTGCTGAAGACTTTCTCGAGCAACACAGGGAACGAACGGTCCGAATAGAAGTGGTCGAACTTGAACCAGCTCTCTTTTGCTTTTTCTGGCAATTGAGACAAACCTTGGTAAATGGTTTCCCAATCTCCTAGCTCTTTCAAGCCTGCTGGTGTGCCTTCTTCAATGGCTTCGGTTAAATGCATCATCGCGGCGTAACAAACATCAGCGGTAAAATCCATGTTTGCGTTGGTCATACCATCGTGCAGAAGATAGAAACCAAGGTTGGCCATTTTATAGTTAGGCTTATCCCAAGTAACAATATGCGCACTTAACGCCATATCGAGCAGAACTTTAACGCCGTACTCGGATATCCCCGTTATTTCAGAGATCGTCTCTGCAGGTAAGCCACCGTTACCCGAATTATCTAACGCTTTTAAAATACCTAAATCACGGAGTGTACGAGCAGTATGAAAAACAATAGGAGCGAAAGACAATTTTTGCGCTTCTGTTTTTGCCTCTAATGCATTGAATGGATCTAATTTATATTCCGACACGAAAAACCTAACTTTAAAATTAAGAGGAAGTTACTCAGCTGCCATTTGTGCCAGCTTACGTTTAATATCAACGTTTAAGTTATTAACCCAGCGGTTGTAATTACGGTGTATTTCACCATCGTCATACTTCAAATTCTCTGATGTAACGTAAAGAATAGAGTAAAACTTATTACTATAAGGAATTTCAACCACAGCGTGGTGTGAACGCACATACAATTCAGCACGGATCAAACCTGGCTTTATTTCTGAAACCAACCAACCTCGCTTTTCCGCCGATTCATAAATGGCTGATTTCACCTGTTTACTTTGAAGATTCAGTGCAACTGGAGTATCCTCAACATTCATTACAGGTTGAACACGCCCGCAACCAGCAAGAACAAATATGAATATCATTGAAACAGCTATTTTTAGTAATTTCATTTAAATTTCTTATTCTGTGTTTATTTATGAACACCCTAGTATTTAGTCAGACTCAAAGCAAATCAATACTCTATGTCAAATCAATCACAATTAATGTCGTTTAATATTGAGAAATGGACGGCCAATTCTGCAGGGCTCAATTCCGATGTCGACTGGAAAAGGTGGAGCGCTAATTTAGCTTGGCCAGACAATGGCACCACTGAATTTAAAGCCATCCCGCCGATGATGCGTCGTCGCATGAGTGTGCTAAGTAAGCTTGCTGTCCAAACCGCATTGACTCTATTAAAAGACACTTCGATTGATTATCTGGTCTTTGCCAGTCGGCATGGTGAGTTACACAGAACCGCCCTATTAATTCAATCGATATTAGACGGCGATGACGCTTCACCAATGGCGTTTTCTCAGTCAGTACACAATACCGCAGCGGGACTCACCACGATTGCTGCCCAAGCACCGATTCCACTGACCTCAATAGCCGCAGGACAAGATACTTTCCATTGTGCACTGATGGAAGCTTATCTTTACCTTCACCAGCACCCATCACACCGTGTACTCGTGATAGACTTTGACCAACCTTTGCCTGAGCTCTATCAAGAGTTCGAAACGCAAAATTATGCCGATTATGCTTTGGGTTTGGTGATCACCTCAGGGAATGACTACTCAGTATCAAGAACCGTAACCAAAGAAAGATCAACCACAGAATTGCCACAAGGCTTGCAAGCTCTACAGCATATCCTGTTAGATCCCCCTTATTGGACAATTGCAGGCACACACCAAGTTTGGTCATGGGTAAATAACGAAAAACCGGGAATAGCACGATGAGCAAAGTCGACCAATATTGGCGAGTGTTCGCGACAGGGCTCTGCTTTACCATCTTTGGTCTAGGCGGCTTAGTATTAAGCTTCTTAATCTTACCCGCTATCGCGCTAACCACTCCCAATACCATTAAAAGAGAGCTTAAAGCACAACGATTGATTCGTTTCTCATTCCATGCTTTTTGCCAGATTATGAAGTTTACGGGCGCAATTGATTACCGAATTGATGGTGCTGAACGGCTCCGAGAAGATCGCAACTGCATCATCGTGGCCAATCACCCAAGCTTAATTGATTATGTGTTGATCGCCTCCCAACTGCCTCAGTGTGACTGTCTCGTAAAAGCCGCGATATGGAAAAACCCTTTTATGAAAAGGATTGTCAAAACGGCCGGTTATATACCTAACCAAGCCCCTGACGATCTTTTAGAGCGCTGTGAAGAACGTTTCTCACGTGGCAATGTGCTGCTGGTTTTTCCCGAAGGAACTCGCACAACGCCCGGAATTAAACCATCCTTACAACGTGGGGCCGCGCAAATTGCCACTCGAACACAAACCGATTTGCGCGTGATTCATATTACGGTTTCTCCGACATTCTTAACCAAAGAGAAAAAATGGTATCAAGTTCCAACGACAAAGCCCTTTTTTCATATCGCGGTGAAAGGTAAAATAGAAGTCGCACCCTTTATTACAAGCTCGAATAACTTAACTTCAGCAGCAAGACGTCTTAATCATCATCTTGCACAAACGATTTTCCCCTCAGAAGAAAGTATTTAGCGTTTCAATAAAACAACTGGCGATATCGCATTTTTAAAATACATCACATAATGTAGAATCCCCCTTAAAGCAGCATTTAAATAAAGTATTAAGTAGGCCAAAGTGGAAACATTACACAACGAACTGAAACAACTGATCATCGATGCATTAAATCTTGAAGACATGAGTATTGATGAAATTGAGACTGAAGCACCACTATTTGCAGATGGACTTGGGTTAGATTCGATTGATGCGTTAGAACTGGGTCTTGCTATCAAGAAAAAGTACAACATTGTTATTGATGCCGACGATTCGAACACTCGCCAACATTTTGCCTCGGTTGAAAACCTAGCGAACTACATCTCATCTCAAACGAACAACTAGGTAGCTCTTATGACACAAACGAACCAACAAGAAGTATACAACCAGGTCAAAGATACACTGATTGAGTTGTTCGAGCTTGATGCTGAAGATATCACTCCAGAAGCTCATCTTTATCTCGACTTAGATCTCGACAGTATTGATGCGGTTGATTTGGTTGTTCACCTACAGAATGTAACAGGCCAAAAGATCAAACCAGAAGAGTTCAAAGCAGTACGCACCGTCAATGACGTTGTTAACTCTGTGGTTGAACTCATGAAGGACGCATAATGCGTCCTCTGCTGACTTTATTGTCGGCAATCGTACTGTTCACTTATCCAATCGCGGTTTACTTTGGGCTCAACAAGTTTGGGCTCCAAACCGTTGGGCTCGTCTTAGCCGTTATCTTTGCTGTCCGTATTTTCACAGGTGGTCAGGCCAAGATCAAAGAGTTAAAACACTTAGCTTGGATAAGTGGCAGTGCAGGCATTATTCTACTGGCATTAGGGTTAACCTTTAAGCAACATGGCTGGTTAACCTATTATCCGGTCATCGTTAATGTTTGTATGTTAACGGTGTTCGCTTCAAGCCTTTGGCAACCGCAAACCATTATCGAACGCCTTGCTCGCCTCCAAGAGCCGGAACTGCCGCAAAGTGGCATTGATTACACTCGGAAAGTCACCAAAGTTTGGTGCCTATTCTTTATTATCAATGGCTCTATTGCCCTTTATACCTGCTTTCAATCTCTTGAAATATGGACCCTATACAATGGCTTACTCAGCTATTTATTCGCAGGGTTACTCTTTGCCGGAGAGTGGATAGTAAGACAGCGCATTCGTCAGAGTTAAATTGTTATGACCCAAACCGTATCTTACATCTCGTTATCTGAGCTTCTCCATCAAACCAGAGCCCCTGAATCGATTGTCTGCTTTGATGACAATAGCGAAATTACGTGGCAAACATTTAACGACGACTTATCTCAACTCGTACACCTTTTATCTTCATCCCCTTTTCAACGAGTTGCAATTTGCACCGAAGACAGCTACTTATTTTCGGTGGCCGTTTTGGCATCGGCTATCAGCAACAAACACATCATCTTACCGGGCAACTACCAACCTTGTGCACTGGCCGAGTTAAGTGAACATTTTGATTGCCTGCTGGTCGATAATTCGATTGGAGCCGTAGAGGTTGATGACGTTCGCAATATCCAAACACTGTTGGATTCAAACACCAAAACATCGACATTTCGAGCAAACGCTCTCGCTCTCATTGATTTATCAAAGGTCCAATTAACCCTGTTTACCTCAGGTTCAAGCGGCAGCCCCAAGGCAATCAATAAAACATTAGAACACCTCGATATTGAGACCGCTCAATTAAATAAAAATTGGGGCGAGATGCTAAAGAGTAATCAAATCCACAGCACGGTCTCACACCAACATATCTATGGCCTGTTGTTTCGACTCTTATGGCCGCTCTGCTCCGGCGTTCCATTTGCTCGACACAACCTTGAGTACCCTGAACAAATTCTGTCTCATGCCAATAAAAACAGCGTGTTGATCAGCAGCCCTGCTCTGCTCAAACGATTGAAGCACGAAACAAAGTCCGCGCGCCTAGCGGGGGTGTTTTCTTCAGGCGGCCCGTTGCCAACCGAATCGGCTCACCAAGCTCGCAGCCTGCTTGGTCAATTACCTATCGAGGTGTTCGGTAGCACTGAGACCGGCGGCATTGCATTCCGTCAGCAAGAGAGCGCTCAAACACCTTGGCAGCTTTTTGACTGTATTGAAGCTAAGCTTAACAGTGAGAATTGCATTAAGTTATTGTCGCCATACATCGACAAAAACAACTGGTATCAAACGGCTGATGAGTGCGAAATGATCTCAAAAAATCAATTTGTATTGAAAGGGCGAACCGATCGAGTGATCAAAATAGAAGAAAAACGAGTATCACTGGTTGAAGTCGAAAAGCGACTAGAACAACTGCCTTGGATAAGTGAATGTGTGGTGATTCCATTTGAAGAGCCGCAACGCTTAATCTTAGCGTCAGTTTTGGTATTATCCGATGAAGGCCGAGCGACACTTGCGGCCATGAGTAAAGGCAAGTTCTGGTTGATGCTACGTTCAGAGCTCAGAAAATGGTTAGAGCCAATTGCAATCCCGAGAAAGTATCGTGTGGTTGATGAGATTCCCCTTAACAGCCAAGGCAAGCGATTAACCTCTCACATAGAGCAACTCGTAAAATCATAGAAATCACTTATCGTGTTTTACACTGAGTTTATCTTTTTATATTTTTGTCAGAACCCCTATTTTCAGCCCAAGGATTCTAAGCACCTGCTATGAATAAGAGAAAGCCAAACGTTATTGCTGTTGACACTGCAGAGAAGGAATCGACTCTGACTCTCCATGTTAGCGGAGACATCACCGATTTTAAGGGGCACTTCAAGCGCTTCCCTATTCTTCCGGGTGTTACTCAGATTGATTGGGCGCTCCACTATGCCGTGCAAGAAATGAGTGTCCCAGGTTTTTTTAAAGGCATGGAGGTCATCAAGTTCCAAGAGCCGATCCTACCTGACTCAACCATTCAGCTATCACTCAAGTGGGACGCCGACAAAAATAAACTGAGCTTCAGCTACACCTCGAACCACGGCGAACAGACCCACTCTTCAGGCAAAATGAAGCTGGGAGAGAAAAGTGAATAGCACTCCGAACGAGGCTGTTTCTCAACACGCAGCAAGCGAAAGCAACTACAAGGCTTGCTTCCTGATTCCGTGCTTTAACCACGGCGCAACCATGCCCTCGGTGGTCTCATCACTTCTTAATTTTGAGCTTCCGATCATTATTGTTGATGATGGGAGTGAACTCGAGACCAAACAGTTTTTGACTCCCCTTGCTGATAACTCAAATGTCACTCTGGTGACACTTAAGCACAACCAAGGAAAAGGCGGTGCAGTAAAAGCTGGCATTAAGAAAGCACAAGCACTTGGCTTTAGCCACGCTATTCAGATTGATGCTGACGGTCAACACGATCTAGAAGCCTTGCCCGCATTAATCCAAGCGTCTCAAGAGCGCCCACAACGCCTGATATCAGGCCAACCCGTCTATGACGAGAGTGTGCCTAAAGCTAGGCTTTACGGACGCTACGCAACACACATCTGGGTGTGGATAGAGACCCTATCTCTATCGATCAAAGACAGCATGTGTGGCTTTCGAGCCTATCCGATAAACCAAACTCAAGCGGTACTCAACAAATACGATGTGGGATCGAGAATGGACTTTGATATCGAGGTTCTGGTCCGTCTGTATTGGGAAGGCTGCGACATCGACTTTATTGAAACGCGCGTTATCTATCCTGAAAACGGCGTCTCTCATTTTGATGCACTGTGGGATAATGTAAAAATCAGCTGGATGCACACACGATTGTTCTTTGGCATGCTGCCAAGAGCACCCAAGCTGATAGCTCGTCATTTCAAATCCGATTCTACTAAAAGTGGTCAAACCCAAGATTTCTTGGCTGAATCAAACAACAACGCGTCAGAACAACCCCATTGGTCTCGCACTCAAGAACGCGGTACCGTACTTGGCATCAAGTTACTGCTGGCTGTTTACACCCTACTAGGTCGCAGTGTATTCAACCTGATCTTGCGTGGTGTAATGCGTTACTACCACTTAACGGGCAAACGCGCGCGAAATGCTTCTGAGCAATATCTATTCCAATTAAAAGCGTACGCAGAGCAGCAGAATATAGCGTTACCCGCGGAGTTAACCAGCTATAACCACCTACTTTCTTTTGGTCATACCATGTTAGACAAGCTCGCAGCATGGAAAGGTGATTTCTCAGTCGATAACCTGACCATCCATGGCCAAGATCAGTTCGAAAGCATGGTGGCCAATAAGCAAGGTGTGCTAATCCTGGGATCTCACCTTGGCAATATTGAACTGTGTCGAGCTTTGGGTCGTAGGCACTCAAACATCAAAATCAACGCGCTGGTTTTTACAGAACACGCCGAACGTTTTAATTCCGTAATGAAAGCGGTTAACCCGCAGTCTGATTTGAACCTGATTCAGGTAACTTCGATGGGGCCGGATACGGCTATCTTGTTACAACAGAAGTTGGAGCAAGGCGAATGGATTGTGATTGTTGGCGATAGAACCTCCACCAGCAAAGAGAGTCGTTCAGTATGGGCTGAATTCTTGGGCAAACAAGCCCCCTTCCCTCAGGGGCCATTTATGTTAGCCTCAGTCCTCAAAGCCCCCGTATTTTTATTGTTTGGACTGCGTGACGATTCACAACCTAAGCCACATTTTAATGTCTATTTCGAGCATTTTAGCGACAAGATAGCGCTACCAAGAAACGTTCGCGAACAATCTTTACAACAAGCCGTGCAGCAATACGCAGACCGACTTCAACACTACACACTGAAAGCGCCGCTTCAGTGGTACAACTTTTATAACTTTTGGACATTGAGCAACCAGCACCATGACGAAAAAGAATCCAAATAGCATCACCTTTGGTGCAGAACGTCTCACTATTGAAGATGTTGTCGCTATCTCTCAAGGCGCAAAAGCCTCGATGAATACCTGCGACAAATTTACCTCTAAAATCGACCGCGGTGTCGCGTTTCTAGAGCGCTTACTAAAAGAAGAAGGCGTGATCTATGGGGTCACAACAGGCTATGGAGACTCATGTACTGTTGCCATTCCACCCAACCTTGTTGATGAATTACCACTGCATCTCACGCGCTTTCACGGTTGTGGTTTAGGTGAAATCCTGTCTCACGAACAAGCTCGAGCAGTACTTGCAACGCGACTTTGTTCATTATCACAAGGGGTATCCGGTGTTACTCACGATCTATTGAATCAAATCGTCACGCTAATCAATCAAGATATCTCACCACGTATCCCTCAAGAAGGATCGGTGGGGGCCAGTGGCGACCTAACACCTTTATCTTATTTGGCAGCGGCACTGATTGGTGAGCGCGATGTTATTTATAAAGGTGAAGTGCGCCCAACCAGTGACGTCTATAAAGAGCTCGGCATTCGCCCTATCAAGCTCAAGCCTAAAGAAGGCTTAGCACTGATGAACGGTACATCAGTGATGACCGCTCTCGCTTGTATCGCCTACAAACGTGCAGAATACCTAGCTCAACTGTCGACAAAAATCACGGCGATGGTGTCAGTGGGTATACAGGGTAATGACTTCCACTTCGATGAAGCTCTATTCGCAGTGAAACCTCACCCTGGCCAACAACAAATTGCATCGTGGCTGCGCGACGACCTTCAAGCTGATCGCCCGCCACGTAATAGTGACCGTCTACAAGATCGTTACTCGCTACGTTGTGCTCCGCATGTGATCGGTGTTGTACAAGACGCTCTACCTTGGCTACGTCAAATGATCGAGAATGAACTCAACAGTGCCAACGACAACCCAATCATCGACGGTGATAATGAGCGCATACTGCACGGTGGGCACTTCTATGGTGGGCATATTGCAATGGCAATGGACACGCTAAAAACAGCAGTCGCCAACCTTGCCGACCTACTTGACCGCCAAATGGCGCAGTTGATGGATTACAAGTTCAATAATGGTTTGCCATTCAACCTAACCGGTGCAGAAGGCGAGCGTAAACCAATTAATCACGGCTTCAAAGCGGTACAGATTGGCGTGTCAGCTTGGACTGCTGAAGCATTGAAACACACTATGCCAGCAAGTGTGTTCTCTCGTTCAACTGAGTGTCACAACCAAGATAAAGTTAGCATGGGAACCATTGCTGCTCGTGATTGCTTACGTGTTCTTGAACTGACCGAGCAAGTTGCCGCTGCATCACTTCTGGCTGGTACACAAGCGCTTGAGCTTCGTAAACGCCAAAATGAGTTGGATGAGCACCATATGAGTAAAAACCTAAAGCACATTCGCGACGAAGTATTGAAAGAATTTGAGTTTATTGTCGAGGATCGTCCGCTTGAAGACGATCTACGCCACTTCATTGCTCGTATTCAAAGTCAGCATTGGCCACTTTACTCATAGCGTCGCTAACCTCATAAAGTAGCTAACTTCATAAAGTAGCCACCCTTTACGCAATATTGTTGAGAACGGTTTATGTCAGAGATCCTTCATCCATTACAATCTGAGGTGACTTTAGTCACCTCATTCCAAGATGCCGACCCTATGGGCGTGATCTATCATGGCAACTACTTTCGTTTTTTTGAAGAAGTCAGGAGCATCATGATGAATAAGATTAAGTACAACTATCATGAGATGAAGGATTCTGGCTACATGTGGCCGATCATCGATACACGTGTAAAATACATTAAGGCGATACCGTTTAATCATCAGATCAAGGTATCAGCTAAGTTGACCGAATGGGAAAACCGCTTGCGCGTTGACTACGAGATCCACGATGCAAACACAGGTGCGCGGATGACACGTGCTCACACCATACAGGTGGCGGTGACCATCGAAGAGCAAGAAATGCGCTTCGCTTCGCCAAAAGTGTTTACCAATAAAGTCGAGCACTGGCACCAGTTTGGTTGCTTGTCCCAACCGGCAGAGCATCAATCGCAGGTATCTCACACACAGCAGCAGGTGAAACATGAGTCTGTTTAAACATGGACGTAAGCAAATCAGCATTGCGCTACTAGGGCTTGCCTCAATAATGGCGAGTAACTTTGCCATCGCGACTGAAAATACAAGTGCCGTCGGTTCTCTTTCAGAACTGCAAACCGTACTCAGCGCAAACAGCATGGTTCGGGGTAGTTTTACTCAAACACGCAATATGGACATGTTCGCTCAGCCGCTGATATCACAAGGTTCATTCCTATTAGATAAATCGAACGGCTTGCTCTGGACACAAGTCACCCCCTTTCCTGTGAGCTTGGTGCTGACCAATAACAAACTGAGCCAAAAGTTTGCCGATCAACCCGCTAAAATCATCACAGATAAAGAAAACCCGATGGCATTTTATTTCAGCCATGTCTTCTTATCCGTGTTCCACGGTGATACCCAAAAGCTTCAAGAGCAATTTTCACTGTCATTTGAGCCAACAACTCAGCAAAGCTCTACTGCTAATGTAGATAACACGCTATGGACACTGACCCTAACGCCTAAAAGTGCACCGATGAATGCCGTGTTCGAAGCCATCACACTACAAGGCAAGCATGATATCGAACGTATTGAGTTAAAAGAGATTCGTGGAGACAGCACGGTGATCGAATTTAGTCAGTTAAGCCATCAACCGGAAAGACTATCAGATGCTGAAGCGCAACAATTCCAACTCTAGCCTTGCCCTTGTTTGGCTTGTGGTTGTCATGCTATTTAGCGGATTATTGGTCAAACAGTTCGCTTTTTCTTCCTCAGTACCGATTGAAAGCAACATTATGAAATTGCTGCCAGAAAATCAGCAAGATCCGATGGTAGAGCAAGCCTTTCAACAGATTTCCAACTCAATGAGCGAGCAAGTGGTGTTTGTCTTGAGCAGTTCTGACATCAACAACACCATAGCGGCGACCAAAGCCTTTGAGAACTCGCTCAATCAAAATCCTTCTTCAGGAAAGCCTACGCTGTTTCAACATGTTCAAGGCAAGATCAACGCCAGCACACAAAGCCAATGGAGTCACTTCTATTTTCGTCACCGAGCTCAACTGTTAACCCAATCTCAACAAGAGACCCTCACTCACTCACCAAAGTCACGAGCTCAACATGTGATTCAGTCATTGTACAATCCATTTTCAGGCGTTACGGCAGCAGAGCTGACCCATGACCCATTTTTATTATTTCGCGACTACATCAGTGCAGTTGGCACCCGTTCGAGCAACTTTGGGATTAAAGATGGCTACCTAACGGCGCAGTCAAAAGGCCAGTCACACATTCTGGTTACCGCAACATTAGCAGGCTCTCCCTACAGCTTGGCCCTTCAAGAACAACTGCCCGCGCTCGACGATTTAGAGCGCGACATCGAGAAGCAATTTAACGTCAAAATTCAACATACTGGTGTGGTTTTTTACGCCAATTATGGAACTCAAAGCGCGAAATCAGAAATCAGCACTATCGGCTTAGGTTCACTGGCTGGTGTTATTTTATTAGTGTGGTTAACGTTTCGTAGTGCCCTTCCACTGACTTTATCTTTGCTTTCAATCAGTACAGGGTTATTAGTCGCCTTGGTAAGCACCGTCGCTATCTTCGGCAAAATTCACCTGTTCAGCTTAGTGTTCGGAGCAAGCTTGATAGGCGTATCCATCGATTACTCTTTTCACTTTTTAACCGATCGTTTGGCGGCGGGTAATCAATGGCAAAGTGACAAAGGTCTAAAGCATATCTTCGTCGCCATCACATTGGGCCTACTCACCAGCTTAATCGGCTATTTAGGCTTGCTGGTTGCACCTTTTCCCGGCTTACAGCAACTGGCTTTGTTTTCGTCGATTGGCCTTATCGCCGCTTACGCCAGTGTGGTGTGTTGGTACCCTATTTTAGCCGCGAAACCAAGCCAAGATCGCCCGCTTCCCTTTGCGACACTTTGGCTAACTTGGCTCAATTTATGGAGCCAACCTAAGTTCAGAATCGGCTTACCATTGGTCGTCACGATCTTAAGCGTGGCATCGCTCAGCCTCGTTCGCTACGACGATGACATTCGACAATTGCAGGCAATGCCTGAACACCTAAAACAACAAGAACAAGCCATCGCCGAACTCTCAGGCTTAGGCAATGCGCAAAATATGTTACTGATCACGGCCAAAAATAATCAGGCGTTACTCGAAAAATTAACCCTGATCAGTACTGAATTAGATGCGTTAGTCGATCGACAAGGCATCTCTGGGTATCGCAGCATCAATCAACACCTACCCAGCAAACAAGAGCAATACAATAACTATCAATTGGTTAAGCAACTTTATGCCAACCAAAGCACCCAATTACAAACAACACTGGGTTGGCCAAGCTTCCCCGAGCTACCAAAATATCAACCGATCACCCTGAATGAGTTTTTGGCATCTCCGGTGTCAGAGCCGGTTCGACCACTGTGGCTGACCCCGATCAATGGGCAAGCGGCGTCCGTTATTTTAATTAAAGACGTCACAAACTCAGATCAATTCTCGCAATGGCTGAATTCAAGCTTCGCCCAGCAGCAAGGTGTTCGATTCCTCAACAAAGCCGATGAAATCTCATCCCTTTTTGCTGAGTACCGCGTCAAAATCACCGAGTTATTATTAATTGCATTTGCGGTCATTGGCATGGTTTTAGGTTGGCGTTACGGAGTTAAGCAAAGTCTGCTGATGCTTTTACCGTCATTGATTGCTGGAGTGGCAGGTTTAGCGGTGACCGGTATTTTAGGTTCGACACTGAACCTATTTAACTTGCTTGGTCTGATCCTGATTTTAGGGATTGGCATTGACTACACCCTGTTCTTTGCAGAGCAGAAGAAGTCATTAAGTACCTTATTAGCGATCACCTTATCTGGCCTCACAACGCTGCTTTCATTTGGCTTATTGTCACTGAGTCAGACTCACGCCATTCACAGTTTCGGTATTACCGTCCTGACGGGTATTTTTGTGGCATGGCTGCTTTCGCCACTCGCACTCAACACCAACCATGCCATAGAAAGGCAAACCTCTCGTGAGACTTCTCGATGATAAAGATACTGAAGATAACATTCGCCATGGTCGTAGGGCTTGTACTCAGTGCTTGTTCGATGACCTCTCAACAACCAACGGGGGCAAGTGTGTTCATCAATGATGATATCCAATTAGCACTTCCGCAGCCGGATCAGCTCGGATACTCCCTCATCGCTAGCCAGCTCATCAGTGCTACGTGGCAAAACGATACACAACAGCTACCTGTTCAAGTTGAAATTACAGAAGGGAAAGTCGTTTTGGCTGGTTTTTCTTCTTGGGGAACTCGTATCCTGTCGCTGCAATATCAAAATCAACAAATTGATACTCAGGTTTTATCTGGGCTTGGGGCGGCTTTGCCACAACCGGAACAGGTGCTATTTAATTTAATGTTGACCCTATGGCCCGCTGAAGCTTGGGCAAAACCATTGCAACACATCGGTTGGCATTTAGTCGATACTCAGACCACAAGAACCGTGTTTGACGACAACCAACAAGCTATTATTCGAATTGATTACCAAGCAACCGCTGGAGAACCCAAAGTATCGGGAGACATTATTTTCAAACACTTACTCCAAGGTTACACCATCACCATTCAAACGTTGAACTCAACGATTACTGACAACTCAAGTAAGAGCTGAACACTATGCCTATTTACATCCAAGACTGTGGTTTCCATTCAGCATTAGGCTCAAGCATCGCTGATATTCATGGTTGCCTCAAAAATGAGTGCAAATCCAACATGGTTAAAGTGGAGAATATGCTCAACGATGGTAAGCAAACTGTCGTGGGCAAAATATCAGAAAAACTGCCCCAAATACCATCAAACCAAGCTCAATACGCCTCTCGTAACAACCAGCTCGCACTATCGGCTCTCAATCAAATCAAAGATTCTATCGAGCAAGCGAAAACGCAATTTGGTGCGGATAGAATTGCTGTGGTTATTGGTACTAGCACATCAGGGATCTCCGATGGCGAAGCGGCTTTCAAAAACAAACTGACGCACAACACATTTCCTGAGGATTACCATTATTTTAAGCAAGAGTTGGGGAATACCTCGGAGTTCATCAGCCAACACTGTTCATTAACCGGCCCAAGTTACGTTATTTCAACGGCTTGCTCATCGAGTGGTCGGGCATTTCTTACCGCACAGCGCTTGTTAGATTCTGGGATGGTTGAGGCTGTCTTAGTGGGTGGGGTCGATACCTTATGTAAACTAACACTCAATGGTTTTCATGGTCTTGAAGCACTATCAACGACCGATTGTAAGCCTTTTAGCGCAACTAGGGACGGCATCAACATCGGTGAAGCCGCCGCATTTATGTTGCTCAGTAAAACAAAGCTGATGGGGGGGAGTTCTCCCCAAAACACAGCGAACATCGCTTTACTTGGATGCGGTGATAGCTCCGATGCACATCACATTTCAGCACCTCACCCTGAAGGAAACGGCGCCGAGCAAGCGATGAGAAAAGCATTAGATTCAGCGCAGTTACAAGCAGAAGACATTGGGTACATCAATGCCCATGGCACCGCAACGCCACTCAATGATTCTATGGAAAGCAAAGCCATTCATCGTATTTTTGCAAACAAGGTTCCCGTCAGCTCCACCAAGCCGCTTACCGGGCATACTCTTGGAGCCGCCAGTGCGATAGAAGCCGCCATTGCATGGCATATTTTAAAGTATGACTTACCGCTTCCCTTACAAAAATGTCAGGATAAAGCTGAAGATATTGAGATTGATTTGGTAAACTGTACCCAGAAACTTAAAGTAAAGAACATCTTAAGCAACTCGTTTGCTTTTGGTGGTAACAACATTAGCCTGATTTTTGGTGTCGTAAATGACTGATATCCCTTCTGTAGAGCAACTCCTCCCTCACGATGAACCGATGATATTAATCGATCGTGCAATCAGCGTAGAGCCGTTGTCGATCCACTGCCAAGTCGATATTGGTGCTCATAATCTGTTCTTTAATGCCGAATCACAAACGGTCCCAGCTTATGTTGGTATCGAGTTTATGGCACAGTCTGTTGCTGCGTGGTCTGGATACCATGCACTGAAAAATGGCACCACTCCACCCATCGGTTTCTTACTCGGTTCTCGTCGCTACAAGTCACTGTGTGATGAATTTACTCAAGGTCAGACCCTTGATATCTATGCCGAGCAACTAATGGAAGACAATGGCATGGCCGTGTTCACTGCCAGAGTTGAAGACCAAGGTGAGCTAGTGGCTCAATGCCAACTCAACGTCTACGTACCAACCGAACAAAAATTACAAGAAATGAAAACTAGGAGCCCATCATGACTCGTCAGGTTTTAGTCACTGGTGCCAGCAAAGGCATTGGTAAAGCGATCGCTATTCAACTCGCGAACGACGGATTTGAAATCGCCGTTCATTACATGAGTGACAAGCAAGGTGCAGAAGAGACGCTGCAGTCGATCACCGAACTGGGTGGATCAGGTCGTCTTATCCAATTTGATATCAGCAACCGCAGCGAGTGTCGCGAAAAGCTTGAGTCTGATATCGCTGAACACGGCGCTTACTATGGTGTAGTGAACAACGCGGGCATTACTCGTGACACGGCATTTCCTGCGATGACTGAAGAAGAGTGGGACGGCGTTATTCATACCAACCTCGACAGCTTCTACAATGTGCTCCACCCGTGTGTGATGCCTATGGTTCAAAAACGCAAAGGCGGTCGTATTGTCACTCTAGCGTCTGTATCTGGCATCATGGGTAACCGCGGTCAAACTAACTATGCAGCGGCAAAAGCCGGTGTAATTGGCGCGACTAAGTCTTTGGCTTTAGAGCTCGCAAAACGCAAAATCACCGTTAACTGCGTGGCTCCTGGCTTAATCGATACCGGTATGGTTGACGAACACGTGAAAGATCATGCTCTTCCTCAAGTACCACTGCGCCGAATGGGCGAGCCAGAAGAAGTCGCAGGCCTAGTGAGCTACTTAATGTCTGATATTGCAGGTTACGTCACTCGCCAAGTCATATCCGTTAATGGAGGCTTAGTATGACCCGCCGCGTCGTTGTAACGGGCATGTCTGGTGTTACTGCCTTTGGTAATGACTGGCAGCAGATCGAGCCGAAACTAAAAGCCTGCGAAAACGCCACCCAATATATGCCAAACTTTGAGCAGTACGATGGTCTCAACACTAAGCTTGCCGCGCCAATAAATGACTTCCAGCTGCCAAAACACTATAAGCGTAAACAAGTGCGTGGCATGGGACGAGTCTCTCGCTTAGCCACTGTTGCGACAGAAAATGCATTAAAGCAAGCAGGGCTGATCGGCCGCGATATTTTAACCAATGGTGAAACCGGTATTGCTTACGGTTCTTCAACCGGCAGTACCGACGCCATTGGTGCGTTTGGCGTGATGCTGAACGATAAGTCGACACGAGCGATCACAGCAACCACTTACGTTCAAATGATGCCACACACCGCTGCGGTAAACGTGGGTCTCTTCTTCGGTCTGCGCGGCCGCGTGATTCCCACCAGCAGTGCGTGTACTTCAGGAAGCCAGGCGATTGGTTATGCCTATGAAGCCATTAAGCACGGCTACCAAACCGTGATGGTGGCTGGTGGTGGTGAAGAGCTATGCCCAACTGAATCTGCC
Organism: Vibrio minamisatsumaniensis; assembly: GCF_050337445.1. Classification (NCBI taxonomy): domain Bacteria; kingdom Pseudomonadati; phylum Pseudomonadota; class Gammaproteobacteria; order Vibrionales; family Vibrionaceae; genus Vibrio; species Vibrio minamisatsumaniensis. Next base: position 21,783 of record NZ_JAKJSY010000030.1, read on the forward strand.
GTTTTCGATACCCTTTTTGCGACCAGTTTAAAAAACGACACACCAAAGAAATCTCCAAGTCCATATGATCGTGATCGCGACGGCCTTGTTATTGGTGAGGGTGCAGGCACGCTGATACTTGAAGAGTATGAACATGCTGTCGCTCGTGGTGCAAAGATCTACGCAGAAATCATTGGTTTTGCTAGCAACTGCGATGCTGCTCATGTAACCCAACCGCAAATGGAAACCATGCAAATTTGTATGGAGAAAGCGCTGAAAGACGCACAGCTTCCAGCTGAGAAGATTGGCTATGTTTCTGCGCACGGCACGGCAACCGAAAAAGGCGATATTGCAGAGAGTAATGCGACGGCCAATATTTTCGGTGAAGTGCCGATCAGCTCATTGAAAAGCTACTTTGGTCATACGCTTGGCGCGTGTGGTGCCATTGAAGCTTGGTTAAGTTTAGAGATGATGCACAGCGGTTGGTTCAGTCCAACCTTAAACCTTGAGAACATCGATGAACAGTGTGGCAAGCTTGACTACATTACAGGCTTAGGCCGCGAATTGGATGTTAACTATCTGATGAGCAACAACTTTGCCTTTGGCGGCATCAACACTTCTATCATCTTCAAAAAAATCTAAACATTAGTAAGATAAAATTCGAGGCAAATAAAAAGGGTCAGCAACTAAGTTACTGACCCTTTTCTAAATCTAGCGATTGCTCAATTAAGCGTTAGCTTCACGCTCAGCGATGAACTCAAGAGCCATCTTGATGCGAGCGATTACCCGCTCTTTACCCACAAGCTCCATCACGGCATCAACAGAAGGAGACTGACCACCGCCAGTTACTGCTACGCGAAGTGGCATACCGATTTTACCCATACCGATCTCTAGCTCTTCACATACGGCAGCAATCACACCCTCTTTGATGTTTGCAGTAGTGAAATCTTCAAGCGCTTCAACCTTCGCAAGAGCAAGCTCTAGTGGGCCTTTAGCCACGCCACGTAGATGCTTCTTCGCTGCGCCCGCTTCAAACTCAGAGAAATCTTCGTAGAAGTAACGAGATTGCTCAGCAAGTTCGATAAGCGTATTACAACGCTCGCCAACGAGCTTGATCACTTCAGTGATCGCTGGGCCATTGGTTGTGTCGATCTTCTGTGCGTCTAGGTGCCATTGTAGGTATTTCGCAACGTACTCAGGCTCAGAAGTCTTGATGTAGTGGTTGTTCAACCAACGCAGCTTTTCCGTGTTGAATGCAGAAGCAGACTTGCTGATAGCATTCAGGCTGAAGAATTCAATCATCTCTTCTTGAGAGAAGATCTCTTGGTCACCGTGAGACCAGCCTAAACGAACGAGGTAGTTGTTGAGTGCATTTGGTAGGTAACCTTCGTCGCGGTATTGCATTACCGATACAGCACCGTGACGCTTAGACAGTTTCGCACCGTCGTCACCAAGAATCATTGCACAGTGAGCGAAAGTTGGCACTGGCGCGCCTAGTGCTTCATAGATGTTGATTTGACGAGGTGTGTTGTTGATGTGGTCTTCACCACGAACAACGTGTGTAATACCCATATCCCAGTCATCCACTACCACTACGAAGTTGTATGTTGGTGCACCGTCTGTACGACGAATGATGAGGTCATCAAGTTGGCTGTTCGCAATTTCAATGCGACCACGGATTTGGTCATCAAAAACTACGCTGCCTTCTTTAGGGTTACGGAAACGGATAACGCACGCATCACCTTCTTTTGCTGCTTCGTTTGCTGCAACAATTTTAGGGTGATTCGCATCGTAACGAGCCATCTCTTTATTTGCTTCTTGCTCTGCTCGAATTTCATCAAGCAGTTCTTTAGACGCATAGCATTTGAATGCTTTGTCTTCAGCTAGTAGCTTATCAACCATTTCGTTGTAACGGTCAAAACGCTGAGATTGGTAGTAAGGACCTTCATCCCATTCCATACCCATCCATTGCATGCCTTCTAGAATTGCATCAACCGCTTCTTGAGAGTTACGCTCAAGGTCTGTGTCTTCGATACGCAGAACGAATTCACCGCCTTGGTTTTTAGCGAATAGCCAAGAGTAAAGTGCAGTACGTGCACCACCAACGTGAAGATAGCCAGTTGGGCTAGGAGCAAAACGAGTTTTAACCGTCATTTAAATACCTTGATTATGTAGGTGATTCTTTTAGTGCTCATCATTACAAAACCTGTAATCAACAAATATCACTAAATTTTGGGCGCTATTTTATCACCAACGTTTAAATCTACAATCAGTAGTGAATGATTAATGCGCTTATCTTGTACGAAAGCCTGTGTAGACAGGTCAAATTCTGCCTCGACCTACAAACCGACAACCGAAACCAGTCGATTCTAGTCATGCTTTTCTTCCACTCTCGCCCATTCCACAAACTTAGCTCCCCCCTTCATAGACCACTAAGACAAAATTCTTGAATTTATGTTTGACCTTACCCTTACAGGAAGGTTTATGTTAGGCATAGATGAGAATTGGAGGTATCGATATGAACCATTACACAACCGCGCTCAACGGCCTAAATTGCATGGGTTGTGCGAAGAAAGTTCGCACATTGTTTGCCGATCTCGACAACACAACGATCAATGATATATCACCGACCTACATCGATATTTCGACTCCATTTAGTTACGCTCAACTCAGCGAGCAATTAACGACTCTGGGTTATAGCATGGGCAATAAGCTGCATTTTTCGCTCTCAGGTCTTAACTGTGGTAAGTGTGTCAACAAACTGACTCAAGCTCTTGAGCAAACCGAACAAGCCTCAAACCTAGCCGTCAGCAAGCATGAATTATCGCTGGTGACCCTGCTTTCAGAATCAGAAGTGATTGAGGTAGTTGAAAGTGTTGGCTATCAGGCAACCTCCGACTCTGCCACGGATGAGCTTTTACCAAGTTCAGATTCAGAAGAAACGAAAAAACCAACGTCAGTAGAACCCAAAGCGGCTAAACCTGCCGCTAGCCAATATACCTATCACCTTGTGATTGAGGGAATGACGTGTGCGAGTTGTGTTTCTTCTGTAGAAAAAGCACTGAAAAAGAACAAGTTCGTTGACCAAGCTCAGATCAACCTGGCAGAACAAACCGCTTTGATTTTTACCTCAAAAACTCGAGACGTCATCGAAAACGCACTAATAGAGTCTGTGAAATCAGCCGGTTATGGTGCCGAGTTTGTTGATGACATGGCAACTCAACAACAAAAACAACAAGAGCAACAATTTCGCACCCAAAAAGCTTTCCTAAAAAATTCCGTTAGCGCGCTGGTTATCGGTGCTCCGTTAATGGCATGGGGCCTATTTGGCGGCAGCATGACCATTACTACATTTAACGAGCAACTGGCTTGGGGCTTGGTTGGTGTCGTTTGTTTCATACTGCTGGCTACCTCAGGTCGTAGTTTCTTCACTAATGCTTGGCAGTCTCTCATGCATAAACGCGCGACCATGGATACTTTGGTCGCCTTAGGTACTGGCGCAGCATGGTTCTATTCTATGCTGGTGGTACTGATTCCATCATGGTTTCCTGAAGCATCCCGTCATGTTTACTTTGAAGCCAGTGCGATGATTATCGGCCTTATCTCTTTAGGGCACTACATTGAAGCTAAGGCCAAAGCGCGGACCACAAAATCGTTACAAGCCCTGATCAACTTACAGCCTCAAAAAGCGGTGGTTATCGTCGATGGCAAAGATCAAACCATCGCCGTAGAAGCGATCCAAGTCGGCATGCAAGTTCGAGTAAAACCCGGAGAAAAAGTACCGGTTGATGGTGTGGTGGTATCGGGGGAATCTTATATCGATGAATCGATGCTGACCGGTGAACCACTGCCCAACGTTAAATCAATTAATGATGGCGTTTCTGCTGGCACCATAAATGGTGATGGTAGCCTGATCATTGAGGCGACAGGGATTGGTTCAAGTACCATGCTGGCTCGAATCATTCAGATGGTACGCCAAGCACAAAGCAGTAAACCGGCGATTGCTAAGCTAGCCGATTCTATCTCAGCTGTTTTCGTTCCGATTGTCGTCACAATCGCAGTCGTTGCCGCCTTAGTTTGGTTTTTTGTGGGGCCGCAACCAAGCGCCAGTTACATGTTAGTGGTATCAACCACCGTACTGATCATCGCTTGTCCTTGTGCATTAGGCCTAGCGACACCGCTTTCGATTACGGTTGGCGTGGGTAAAGCGGCTGAGTTTGGGGTTCTTATTAAAGATGCGGATGTATTACAGTCTGCCAGCAAGATTGATGCGGTTGTGTTTGACAAAACAGGCACGTTAACCCAAGGCAAACCAACCGTCCAACAAGCTTTTTACTCTAATCTAACGGAACAAGAGTTACTGGCTTACGCTTACTCAGTAGAAGTAGGTTCTGAGCACCCACTCGCCAAAGCCGTTTGCCAATATGCAGAGAGTTTGGACATTTCAGCTCTCCCATACCGCCAATTTGAGAACCAACGAGGGCTTGGGGTTCAAGCAACGATTAACGGTAAGAACGTGCAAGTTGGCTCGCTTAAATACCTAGCCCAATTAGGCATTAATACCGACATTGGTGCCGATTTTATCGAGCTTTGCCGCTCGCAAGCATGGACTCCTATTTTCGTCGTGATTGACCAAAAACTGGAAGGCATATTGGGCATTTCAGACGCATTAAAAGTAGACAGCAAACAGGCGATAGCTCAACTGAAATCCGCTGGAATTCACACTGTACTGTTAACAGGCGACAACGACTCTGTAGCTCAAGCAATTGGTCATATCGTGGGTATAGACGAAGTTATCTCGGAAGTGCTTCCGGATCAGAAAGCGCAACACATTGTTCAGCTTCAGCAGCAATATAAGAGTGTCGCTATGGTCGGAGACGGCATTAACGACGCCCCCGCTCTTGCTCAAGCAGATATAGGTATCGCGATGGGCAGTGGCAGTGATGTCGCGATCGAAAGTGCACAAATGACACTCCTTAACTCATCGCCATTATCGGTCAGCAACGCGATCGAGCTATCCCAAACGACGGTGAGAAATATGAAACAAAACCTGTTTGGAGCCTTCATTTACAACTCGCTCGGTATTCCCATCGCGGCCGGTGTGCTTTACCCATTTTTCGGCTTTATGCTTAGTCCTGTCGTGGCAGGTGCGGCAATGGCGATGTCGTCAATTACTGTTGTCAGCAACGCCAATAGGCTGAGATTGTTCAAACCCACTCATTCCAATATCAATAAGAATCACATTCACGAGGTTAACCATGATTCGTAAACTTATGACGCTTACGGCACTCGCTGTTATTTCAGGCCAAGCTTTAGCTACCGATGTTATCAACCATAAATCCCCAAACTGCGGCTGTTGTACACAATGGACAAAGAATATGAGAGATGCTGGTTTTAATGTCACAGAGAAACTCCATAATGACATGAGTCCAATCAAACAAAAAATGGGGATACCATCAGAACTCACCGCCTGCCACACAGCAGAGATCAACGGTTACGTATTTGAAGGTCATATTCCACCAGCAGACGTCAAAGCATTTTTAGATAACCCACCAAGCAACGCGGTTGGCTTAGCCGTTCCGGGTATGCCTACAGGCTCATCAGGTATGGAGTATGGCGATCAAAAAAGCGAGTACTCGGTGTATGCGTTTAATAAGCAAGGTCAGAAGTTTGAGTACCACCACTACAACGGAAAGTAGAGCGCAAAGGAACTGACAACGTCATACTAAAAAAATGAAAATAGAGCCTAGCAAGAAAAACCGGTAGCGGATTTTCTAACTAGGCTCTTTGTCTTGGGCAGTAAAGCAATTTTTTGCGGTACCAACCGGGCTGTTAGTACCGCTATGCTCCTCTCGCTAATTAGCTAAGACGTTATTGAACAAAAAAACGATTTAGCTAAGAAGCTCATTTGGCTAATCATCTTATCGACTAAGTAGCCAAGTGAATCGGCTTAGAAGCCGTAAGAAGCACCGAATACGAATGCGTTGTTTGCATTATCAGCTTGGTTACGGTACTCAAAGTAAGGTTGAACACCTTGGCGAGTCCATGTAGCACGAAGCTCGTGGTCCATTGTGTTGTCAGCATCACTAATAACGTATACGTTGTTGTAGCTTAGAGATAATTCATCATTTACTGCGTAAGCAATGCGGTTATCAAAACGAGTTTGGTCATCGGCTTTGCTGTCTTCCATTGCGTGGTAACGAGTACGGTTACTGATAGAAATACCGTTATCGAAGTTGTAACCAATCTTAACTAGTGGGCGGTACTGAACCGTTTCACCGTTATTCAGTAGGTGGTGGTAACCAATAGCAACCCATAGGTTATCGTTGACGTGGTACATTTGCTCAACACCTAAAGTGATGTATGGCGAGTTCCCGATGTTCTTATCCTGAAGAGCAGCATCATCGTATTTACCAAGTGAAATACCATCGAACTCAGTTAGTAGCGTTGTACCTGAATCAAACGTGTGACCGGCTTCTAGAGTAGAACTCACGTTTGGTTGGAAATCAGAGTGTAATTGAACGTTACCTGTAACGTAAGAAGAACCAGCAAAAGCACTAGAAGCGAAAGCAAGAGAAAGTGCACTTAGAGCGATAATTTTTTTCATAGTAAACTGCCTTAGTTTGATTTTTAGCGGCATATCTTCGGTATATCATACACCTTCACCGCTTGAGTAATTGATAGCCTTCCTGGCATGAAATCTATGTTGCTCGAATTAATTTGCGTTTCAAAATAAAAGTATAAGTAGAGTGATCTCTCTCACTATAAAAAATAAAAGGTTATTTACACGTTAAAAAACAATCACTTAAAAACATAAAAAATCATAAAAAGCTAAATGATAAAAATAACAGATCGAGATCACGTTATTTCATGCTAAAAAAACTGGATTAAGATGGTTCAGTCACACCGAATTTAGAGTTTTTTATGAGAGACTTATTTTTCAATGAGAATAATGAGAAGCGCGTCACTTTTGCGACGAAAGTCACTTTGTGTGCATTGTTGACGATATAAACAAAGACAGTGTCTAGGTATTTCAATTTAAAACAAACACCCAACATGACTGAGACGAAAAAAGCTCCCGCTTTTTATCTAAGTCAGATAAAAGCTAGAGAGCTTTTCTATTAATGTTACTTATTGATTATTTAACCGAAGTCACTCGACTGACTTTCTGTCCACTTTCAGAGATAGAGCGGATGTACGTTTCACCAGAAACCAATGGACGTTGCTGCTCATCATAAGTCAGCCAATGTTCACCATCCGTTGAGTATTGAAGCTCTACACCAGGGAATTGAACGTTCATTGCAAGCTTGCCATCAACCACTTTTGCACCCGGAACTGGCAGTCGGTAATCGATACCCGCCTTTTCAAGCTTAGCCAGCTCACGTTGGCCAACAATATTCGCGAAACGATTAAAGTCGTTGTTTAGAGCCTGCTTATTCACTAAGTCTGTATCTTGAGAGTACTCAACCCCCACTTTGTAGTCATTTTCCCAATCCGCTCGGTGCCATGCACGCTCAGCTGCAGCAAGAACGCGAGGGAACACCATGTATTCATATTGCTCGTCGGTACGTACGGTTTCAGACCAAAGTTGCGCTGATAAACCGTAAAAAGGTTTTGCTTCAATCTCGCCTTTACCAGAGAAACCATTGCCGTCGCGGTCTAATGACGTTTCTGCGTTTTGTGGCATGTTCTCTGGAGCAAAGCCAAACATCTTACGAGTATCGGTTGCACGCGTTGCCCAGTAGTAACCACGCTCTGCGGCATCGACTTCGTATGGCATATCCATGTATACGTAATCTGGGTTAGAAACAATCACGTCATAACCTTTCGCAGACCAGTCGTAAACGGATGAAGTACCGCCCCAGTAAAGAACATCCCAGAAGTTAACGCGCGTACTTTCTGTTGCAAATGCTTGTTCACCTTCGCTGTATTTCAGGCCATCTTGCCACGCTTGGAAGTGTGGAATGCCCTTCTCAGCAACAATCTTAGACACCTCTTCTGCAAAGTGGCTTGGCAGGTGACCGAAATCGCTGACTGTACCGTCAGCAATTAATTTCTGACATTGTGGAGACTGTTGGAATGGTTTGTCTTGCTTAGATAAGTCAATGTTTCCTTTCCATGCCACTTTGTCTTCTGCATCAATATCTTGTAAGCCCGCGCCTAACTTAATGTTTTTCGCTTCATCGCCACCAAAGTGCCAAGTCGTTAGCGGAACGCCCGCTTCTTGGTGCATTGCTGCCACTTCAGAGATCACTTTATCAACAAAGTGAGTCGACGATTCCATACATGGGTTAATGAAGCTTTGCTTATCGTAGAACTGAACCGTGGTCACGTTCGATGTATCTTGTGGATCCATCAGACGGTATTCGTTCGCTTCCGCTTCTTTCCCTTCCGCCATTAGGCGAGTGTAACGTGCTTCCATTGATACCACAGCAGAACGAGCGTGTGCTGGCATATCAATCTCAGGGATAACTTCGATGCTGCGCGCTTTTGCGTAGCTTAAGATCTCGACGTAATCCGCTTTACTAAAGAAACCAGAGCCGAAGTTGTCTGTTGTTGGACCTGAACCTAGCTGAGGCAGTAAACAGCTTTGCTCTTCCAAATCGAAACAACGATTAGACCCCACATCCGTTAGCTCTGGTAAACCTGGGATTTCTAAACGCCAACCTTCATCATCCGTTAAGTGAAGGTGCAGTTTGTTCATCTTGTAGGCTGCCATTTGATCCAGCGTCGCTAGGATGGCATCTTTTGAGTGGAAGTTTCGAGCAACATCCACCATCACACCACGGTAGTCAAAGCGTGGCGCATCTTGGATCGACAGTTGTGGTAATGATTCAGCGTTCTGACTGTCTATTAGGCCAAAAATAGACTGAACTGCGTAGAAAGCGCCTGTTTTATCAAACGCTTTAATTGCAATCCCCTCTTCCGAGATGCTGAGTTCATAAGCGCCAGATTTCGCTAAATCACCCGTAAACTGAGTAGGAACAACAGCGACACTCACAGGTAGGTCGCCACTCACATCTACGTTTACCACATCTGCACGTTCTTCAATTGCTGCGAATTGCTCAGCATCGAATGCGTCTTTAGGTAGGGCAATACCACCAGCAATGCTGACTGAACCTTCACCGGCTTCTACCGACATTGGCGTTGGTAGTAAAGTGGTGGATACGTCTTGCGTTGCTAGATCCGCATTCTTTTCGAAACGCGTAACAGCCGTCGCCATGACGTTGTTGTCATCCGGTGTACGCTTAAGGTTGTTGCCTTCTAAACCGGTTACAAACGACGCGACATCTTCCGTGTTCAATGAAGCGATCATCTTAGGTTCGGCATTTGGCGCTGTTACAAATGCGCCAGGCATAAAGTCGGTTTCAAACAGTTGCCAGTACTCGCTAGTTAGTGGAAGAATCACTTCTTCACCCGCCGCAAAGCCGTCAAATTTTTCTGTTGGTTCTAGCTTGTGTAAGTCACCGGTTACACGAGTGATTTTAAACTGTTCATTATCAACATCTAAGATAAGACGAATGCTGTGGAAGTAGATGGCCCAATCTTTTGAGTCAATCGCTTCACCATCATTAGTTAGCGTCATGTTAACTTTATTGCATGATGCCCACTCTGCGCCTAAGTCCTGACAAGCCATGCCTTCGTTTGCACCGTGGTTGGTCAAGATTTCGTATTGCACATCCAGGTTATCAGCCAGTGCATTCACCACCTTTTGTTCTGGCGCTTGTGTTACCGCACAACCCGCCAAACCCGCCAATACCGCTACCGATAGTAAGTTTCTCTTCAACATCGTATTCACCCATAAATTTAAAAATCGAGTAAGAAGCAAAGTGGAGCGCTTCAAAAGTTAAATAAACTATATGGGCTTATTTTTTGCCGTGAATTAAATTAAGTAAATACAGTGATCGGCTTCAAATCTCAAAAACAGAGATAAAATTAATCAAATAAAAATCAGATAGTTATGCCAAACGACACTTACGTCAGTTTTATTTTGACGTAAAAATTGARAATTGAATCACACTCTTTTTAAAGGATTGAATAAAATCGAGCCGTTAATAGAGRGAAAGGTTTAAGCGCTTGCTTAGGTTGTTATACTTTTCCTACAAACAACGTGACATCGTCCTCAAAAAAAACCGTTAAAAAACGCCGTCAATTTTCTTTTAACGGGTTTATATTCCCTAAGGAGTTTTATTTGCGCGCATTTTTGTCCCTTATGTTACTCACTCTCGCTTGTTCAGCACAGCAAGCGGTCGCTGAGCCTCTTTATTGGCAGGCAAAAAAAGAGGGGGTAACTCTCACTATTTTGGGTTCGGTGCACGTTGGGGACGAGAGTATGTACCCACTTCCTTTAGCAATCACCGACGCACTAAAAAACAGTGATGGGTTAGTGATCGAAACGGACATCAGAAAGTCTGATGGCATCGTGTATCCCCACAATAAACTCACGACTGCCGATGTACTCAATACAGAACAGCTGCAATTATTAACCGACATATCAAAATCACTCGGTATGCCGACGCAACAACTGCTCATCTCACCGCCTTGGGCAACTTCTCTTTCGATACAAATGCAACAGTTAAAGAACCTGGGGTATGGTTCTGCCGACGGTGTTGATGCCTCGCTAGTCCACAAAGCGACCACCCAAGATATTCCGCTGATCAGTTTAGAGCCTCTTCAATTCCAAATCGATCTGATGACAAAACAAAAGGATGACGGTAAGGAGTGGTTAGTCAGCAGCCTCAATGAGTTTGACCAAGCTGATCGTGTGGCTCATTGCCTAATTGAAAGTTGGAAAGCCGGTGATTTAGTCAACCTGTCAGACTTCGCAGAGTTGTCTGAGATGTCACCAGAACTGGAGAAAGCATTCTTAACTGATCGCAATATAGACTGGGCAAACAAACTATCGGCCAATGATTGGAAACTCACCCCAAAAGGAAGCTACTTGGTCGTGGTTGGCGCCTTGCATCTAATTGGAGAAGGCAACCTTTTGCAGCGATTAGAAGAGAAAGGGTTCAATGTTACTCAACAGTCACAAAGCCAACCAGCGCAATGCCAATTTCCCGATCGTAAGTAAACCGTACACAGAAAAAACAAAGCGTTGAGAGACTAGATACCCTGCGATGAAATCTCGCAACGCAAAGAGAAGAAACGAAAAAGGCTCCTCATTTCTGAGGAGCCTTTTTCTTAATATGGTCGGTGAAGAGGGATTCGAACCCCCGACCCTCTGGTCCCAAACCAGATGCGCTACCAAGCTGCGCTATTCACCGAGACATCTAACAAGCTAATTGCCTGTCGATGAAGCGTATAATACGGATTCTAAATTTATCCGCAAGCGCTTTTTCCACTCTTTTTTACAATCATTATCCGTTAGAACAAAAGACGTACAAGATAGAGGCCAATATGCCGAAAAACCGACCGCCATCAATAAATGCCATCTCTTTCTGAAAAGCGTCCTCACGCTTTACACCAGAATAGACTTCTCTCACCACTTCTGTTTTTTCATTTTTAAACCCAACACCAACTTAGGTATACTTAACCAATCCTTCTCCAACTTGAGATAAACACTATGTCTCATGATAACGACTTAGATCTATTCCAAGAAATGATGGGCGATGTCAAACGTATCGACCATGACACCGCTGAGCATCAAAAAGTGCATCGAGTAACCGAGTCTCAACTGGCAAAGCGTGAAGCGGCGATGTGGCTGTCAGAGGATGAAAAAGATTACCTCTCTCTCGACTACGCCCCGATGTTGAAACCTGAAGACGTTATTGAGTATAAAAAAGACGGCATTCAAGAAGGCGTGTATAAAAAGCTGCGCTTAGGTAAGTACCCCATTCAAGCCAAGCTCGATCTCCATCGGAAAACATTAAAAGATGCTCGTAACGAAGTGCTTTCATTTTTACGCCAGTGTCTAAGAATGGATGTTCGCACCGTCATCATTGTTCATGGTAAAGGTGAACGTTCGAACCCACCAGCCATGATGAAAAGCTATGTGGCCAATTGGTTGTCGCAAATTAATGATGTTCAATGTGTTCACTCAGCACAACCCTTTCATGGTGGCACAGGTGCTGTTTATGTCATGCTTAGAAAAAGTAATGACAAAAAACTAGAAAATAGAGAGCGTCACCAAAAGCGAACTCGCTAAACCAGCAAAAACTGAGTAAAAAAGAGGCCATCTTCTTCGAGCATTCTGTTCAGCATATTGATCTGTTAAGCATATTAAACAGCGAAATAGATATTTAGTGCCGAAGCCCACACTAAATGTTAAAATTGCGCCAGTTAACCAATTAAAACGCAAAAGCAACTGTCCATAGTTGCTTTTTGCTTATCTATATTTCCGTTGTGAAACGCTAAGAGAATATCATGTCACAAGAATCCCAAGCTAAACGCCTTAATAAATACATCAGTGAAACTGGTTTTTGTTCACGTCGTGAAGCCGATAAACTGATCGATGCAGGGCGAGTCACTATTAATGGTAAGATCCCGGAGATGGGCACGAAAGTCTTGCCTGGTGATGATGTTGAGATCGACAATAAACCGGTACGTTCAAAAGAGAAGCCGATCTATATTGCCCTCAATAAACCGACGGGCATTACCTGTACAACTGAGCGTGATATTCCTGGCAACATCGTCGACTTCATCGGCCACCACAAACGCATCTTCCCGATTGGTCGCCTAGATAAGCCCTCTGACGGCCTTATCTTCTTGACCAATGACGGCGACATCGTAAACAAAATCCTACGTGCCGGTAATAACCACGAGAAAGAATATGTGGTACGTGTCGATAAGCCGATTACAACGGAGTTCTTGAAGCAAATGGGCGCTGGTGTGCCTATTCTTGATACGGTTACTTTACCCTGTAAAGTAGAGAAAGAGACCAAGTTTTCGTTCCGAATCACATTAACGCAAGGCCTTAACCGCCAAATTCGCCGTATGTGTGAGGCATTGGGTTACGAAGTCTTTAAGTTGCGCCGCGTTCGTATTATGAACATCTCACTAGACGGCATTCCTAACGGGAAATGGCGCTATCTAAGCGACGCAGAGATCACTGAGATCTTGGCGATGTGTGAAGGCTCAGTCAGTACTGAGGATGCGTCAAAAGTGAACGCAAAAGGTCAACGTATTCGTAAAGCGACTGACGCGAAGCTGTTTGACAGCCGTGAAGAGAACCAAACTTCAACAGCGCGCCGCAATCAAAACGAGAACCGCACGCGCACTTACCGCGGTAACAATGCGGATGAATTCCGTCATGCGCCAAACTCGAAGCGTGGCCGTAATTCGTCGAATAATGAAACGGGTGGCAACACCGAAAACTGGAAATCGAACTCTCGTTCAGAGCGTCCAAATTCAGACAAAAACCGTTCAGATCGCAATCGCAACCGTAGCAGCAGTAAGTCAGATTCAAACAGACAAAACAAACCGGCACCCAAGCGTGTTGGCGGTACTTTAGGCCTGAAGAAGTAGTCACCATTCATCCTCAATGTGCAAACACATTTCAGGATTGACACTCGATATAGAAACGCCCACTCGGTTAGCCTAGTGGGCGTTTCTATTTGTCATTCGATAATCTTATCGCCATAACGACGGCAATCTACAAACATAGATCTGCAAACTGGCCGCGAGTCAGCAGTGCTAAGTCTTGTGGGGCTAATTCAATTTCTAGTCCTCGCTTCCCTGCACTCACACATATCGTTTCAAAACTGGTGGCCGTGGAGTGAACAAAGGTCGGTAAGGCTTTCTTCTGACCAAGTGGGCTGATTCCCCCTACCACATAACCCGTGGTTTTCTGTGCCATATCAGGATTCGCCATCTCTGCTTTTTTACCTTTCGCCGCTTTTGCTGCAAGCTTGAGGTTTAGCTTTTGATCGACTGGAATAACGGCCACTGCTAAATCTTTAGCAACACCGTTCAAACAAAATAAAAGTGTTTTGAATACACGTTGAGGATCCTGCCCCAACGCTTCAACCGCTTCTAAGCCATAATTGGTATTATTCGCATCGTGATGATACTGATGCACGGTATGAGGAATTTTCTTTTTCTTGGCAAGATTGATTGCTGGGGTCATAACAAGTCCAAACGATAAATAAACAAAAAGCGACGCCTTAGCGTCGCTTTAGTTAAATTTATCATGGTGCTAGAGTCAATCTACTTTCACACCTATTGATTCAGTTATTTGTAAACAATTTGACCTGAAGGTGCAAATTTATTCACGTCAACAGGGCTGTTCTTTTCTAGGTACTCTTTTAGTACTTCAGCATCCACAAAACCGGTATTCACGTAACCTGGGTTATCCGTTAGTTTAGGATAGCCGTCACCACCTGCCGCGTTGAAACTTGGCACTGTGAAACGGTATGTTTCATCTAAACGAAGCTGCTTACCACCGATGAATACATTCGATACTTTACCGTTTGCGACGGTCATTGAAATGCCAGCAAACTGCGCATAAGCACCAGAGTCAACTGGTTTCGTCGCAACAACATTTAGGTAATCTAGCACTTCTTTACCAGTCATGTCTGTGTAAGTCACGATGTTTGCAAAAGGTTGAACCTTCAGTACATCTTTGTAAGTGACATTGCCAGCTTCGATTGAGTCACGCACACCACCCGAGTTCATCACTGCGAAGTCTGCTTTTGCTCTTTCCATATGAGCGGTTGCGATCAAACGACCTAGATTAGTCTGTTGGAAACGAACGACATCACGATCACCTTCAAGCTTACCGTTTGTTTCTGCAATTTTAACATCTAGCTGTGCTTTACCTTGCTCTTGGAAAGGGCGCAAGAAATTAAGCATCTCTGGGTCTTGCTCGATTTTATCTTGAATCAGCACACGTTCTTTCTTGCCATCAACATTAATGGTTTTCTTAAGGTTAACAGGGACTAGATTGTAGCTCACCATTTTCAACTCACCGTTGCGGAATTCGTAATCAGCACGACCTACATACTTACCCCATTCGTGAGCTTGAACGATATAAGTACCGTTTTGAATATCAGGTTTACATTCATCACCCGGCTTGAAGTTTTTATTTACAACGTTCGGGCCTTCCATACAGACAGGCTCTTGGGAATGACCGCCCACGATCATATCTAGATCGCCTTCATTTAGGTAACGTGCCAGTGCTACATCACCCGGAGCGTTGATGCCACGTTGACCATTTTCGTAGTGACCCATGTGAGTCACAGCAAAAATCAAATCTGGTTTCTCAGTCTCTTTAAGTTCTGCGATCAATTTCTTCGCTTCTTCTTTCGGGTCACGGAAATCGATACCGGCAATAAACTCAGGGTTACCAATTTTTGCTGTATCTTCCGTTGTTAGACCGATAATCGCAATTTTAATACCTTGCTTTTCAATTATCTCGTAAGCTTGGAACTTACGTTTGCCTGTCGCTTTATCGTAAATATTTGCTGACAATACCGGGAAGTTAGCCCAATCAATCTGTTTTTTAAGCACATCTGGGGCATTATCAAACTCGTGGTTACCTAATGCCATCGCATCGTAACCAAGTTTATTCATCCCTTTAAAATCCGGTTCAGCATCCAGCAGATCTGATTCTGGTACACCCGTGTTAATGTCACCACCAGATAAAAGCAATACGCTACCGCCTTCAGCTTTAACTTCTGCGCGAATTTGATCAACAAGCGTTTTACGTGCAGACATGCCGTACTCGCCATATTTGTTCTGCCAGAAACGACCATGATTGTCATTTGTGTGCAGGATAGTAAGCTTGTAAGTTTGGTCTTGCTTCCAATCATGAGTTGATTGAGATGCACACCCAGCAAGTGTCGCTAGGATTGCAGCACTGAGTGCTGTCTTTAGAATAAGGCGTTGCTTCATTGTCATACCTTTGAACTTTTTAGGGGAATCCACTGCTTTTTTATGACCTATTGCGCCCCCTTATTAGAGTGCGAACAATAAGACTTCAACGTGAGTTATTTTAAATTAACATGCTAGATGTAACACGACGATTTCATGTTTCTGTCGAATTGGTCACGCATAGATCACGAGTTGAGTGTAACAAATTTATGAGATTGCACTCAAACTTCCCCTGCATCACAAGCAATCGTTTACCTAGAAAATGTGATGCATATCTATAATTTTCGATTAACAAGACAGGCGTCACACTCATATGTTCAACTCAGTAGATATTAAATGCTTCAATTACAACCCGTTAAATCCAAAAAACGAACTCAGCACTCTCTTTAAGATAAAAAAACGCCCACTTCTAAAAGTAGGCGTTTATGGTTTTGATCAGTGTTAAATAACCGTCTTCGGATTACTTTATATCAATGTGCTCGAAGCCTTTAATAAGGTCATCAAGCGCTTTCATTTGCTTCAAGAACGGCTCTAGTTTATCTAGAGGTAGGGCCGACGGACCATCACAACGCGCTTGATCAGGGTTTGGATGCGCCTCAAGAAACAGACCAGCAACACCAGTAGCAAGGCCCGCTTTAGCAAGTTCAACCGTTTGCTCACGACGACCACCAGATGCAGCACCTGATGGGTCACGCATTTGCAGCGCGTGTGTCACATCAAAAATGATTGGACTGCCGTTTGATACTTTTTTCATGACACCAAAACCCAGCATATCAACAACGAGGTTGTCATAACCCATGCAAGAGCCACGTTCACAAAGAATGATATTTTCGTTGCCACATTCCGCAAATTTATCAACGATATTACCCACTTGATCAGGGCTCATGAACTGAGGCTTCTTCACATTGATAACCGAACCTGTCTTAGCCATCGCTTCGACAAGGTCAGTTTGACGAGCAAGGAAGGCAGGAAGTTGGATGACATCAACCACATCAGCAACAGGCTGAGCTTGTGCTTCAGTGTGAATATCAGTGATGATCTTCACGCCAAATGTATCTTTCAGCTCTTGGAAGATTTTAAGACCTTCCTCCATACCTGGACCACGGTATGAATGAACAGAGCTGCGGTTCGCTTTGTCAAAAGACGCCTTAAATACATAAGGGATACCCAACTTCTCTGTTACCTTCACGTAGTGCTCACAGATCTGCATTGCAAGATCGCGAGATTCAAGAACATTCATGCCTGCAAATAGCGTAAATGGCTTGTCGTTAGCAATTGGCATATCGCCAATATAAACTGTCTTCTGTTCCATGATATTCTCTCTAAATAATTACGGATTAGTGAACAACCACGGTCTTTTCGTTCATGGCGTTCACTTGAGATTTCAATAACTCAGATGCCGGGTCATTTGGACACTGAGCGATAAAATATTGATAATCGGCTACAGCAACCTGATGACAATCCAATTGTTGATAAATAAAACCACGATCGCGGATTTCATAAGGATCATCGGGGACAAATGTTAAAGCAAGATCTGTGCACTTTAACGCCAGCGTATAATGCTCTTCCCGCAGCAGTGCACTTTTGATTAACGCTAACCACTTCCCAATAATTGTTGGGTGGTCGGCAACTTTCAAATGATCGCTTTTTAGTTTCGCGAGTGGTCCATTATGACCAATAAGCCATGCTCGCAACGTTTGCTCACCGACATACTCACCATTGTAAGGGTTAATATAGACCGGAGTTTGACCATACCAACTGATCTTAAGGAGAAACTGAGTCGGAAAAGAGACTCCCTCAACAGGAAACCCTAGCTTGCGACCCAGAAAAAGAAAGATAGCTCCAAGACTTACCGGAATCCCTTTCTTTCTCTCAAGCACTTTATCGAGAAATGCGTTCTCCGAAGAGAAGTATGCGTCTTTATCTCCAGCAAAACCCCACTCATAGAAAAACAGTCGGATAAAAGATTCAAACTTTTGCTGTTCATTGGTTTCATCCACCAAAGTCAACTCAGCTTCTTTTAACAACCTTGCTAGCTCTTGCTCAGCCCAACGATCTTGAGTCTCTGGATTAATCGCTTTGTTTAAGATCAATGCACCTTCCGCTAATTCTAGCTGGTCAAAGTCTTCATCAAAAAATTCGTACATAGATAGTTAACCGAAATAAGGAGGTCATTAACCGAAAAATGTGGGTGTTTTCGTCATCGCGATTTTTCCAGCCATCACTAACCAACCTAGAGCTCCGAAAAATGAGAACACTCTCAATAACTTGTTCTGACCTAATTTAAGCGCGAAGAAACCTAATGCGATGTAAGCCATTACACAGGTCAGTTTTTCTGTTAACCAGGGAGCAGCAGGGGTAAACGGAATAAAGCCCGTCATAAAAATTAAACCAATACCCGATAACAGCAGTAACGAGTCATTAATATGAGGAAAACGCTGTAAGAAAGGGTGTTTCAGCATCGGTGAATTCGCCATCATCAGAGCGAAACGAATCGAAAGCAGTAGCGCGCTTAGAGCTATCGTTAATAGGTGAAAATGTTTTAAACCTTCGTACATGGTATTCCTTTATATTTTTATATGTGCATTCGTTAACACGAACCAAACAATACCCGTTAATGCCCTGTATTTCTGCGTTAAATGCATTATCGAGCTAAATGTATCAAATTCGTCCAAACCGATTCTCTATTGACCCTATCAGCCAGTAGAAAAGAACAAGCTAGAAGTCGTAACGACCCAATGTCACCCGGTCATTACCACCGTAGTCTTTCTCTGTCACAATATCGACATAACCCAGTGTCTGCATGATTTCACGTACCGCCAAACCTTGGTCATAGCCGTGTTCAAATGCCAACCAACCTTCGTTTTCTAAAAAACTTCGTGCGTTTTCAGCAATGTACCGAATATCAGCTAAACCTTTCTCTTCTGCAACTAACGCTGTAATCGGTTCAAAACGCACATCACCTTGAGATAAATGAGGATCATTTTTTTCAATGTAAGGTGGATTAGAGACGATCAAAGAGAACTTAACATCGCTCACTTCAGAATGCTCTGAAATTAAAGGCTCAAACCAACTGCCATGCAAAAATGTGGCATTCGTAATATTTAGCCGCTGCGCGTTTTCTATCGCGATTTCTTGTGCTTCAGGGCGAAGATCAATCCCTGTCACTTGTCGGTTCGGCAGCTCCGACGCCAGTGCCAAAGCAATCGCACCGGTACCAGTCCCTAAATCGAGAATCGCCCCTTGTTTGCCATACGTTTTGTCTAACACCACTTCAACTAAACGCTCGGTATCGGGCCGCGGGATCAATGTCGCAGGAGAGACTTTTAACGGCAATGACCAAAACTCACGTTCACCCACAATATAAGCAACAGGCTCCCCCGTTAGACGGCGCTTTAGAAGGGCATTAAATTCAGACTCTTGCTCTAAAGATAGATGCTTTTCAGGCCAAGTCAGCAGGTAAGACCTTGGTTTATCTAAAACATGGCAAAGCAGCACCGCAGCATCAATCGAGGGTGATGTATTTTCACCCTCTTGTAGTTGTGCGATTGCTGACTTTAACGCATTTTCAAGCGTATATACCGACTGCATGGTCATTAATGTTGTTCGGCAAGTGCCGCGAGTTGGTCAGCTTGGTGCTCTTGTAGAACAGGATCAAGCAGACTCTGCATATCACCTTCCAATACTTCATTCAAACGATAGATCGTGAGGTTAATTCGGTGATCAGAAACACGACCTTGTGGGTAGTTGTAGGTACGAATACGGTCACTACGGTCACCAGAACCGAGTAGGTTTCGACGTGTATCTGAAATCGCAGCAGCACGACGCTCCTCTTCAGCTTGAACGATACGAGCCGCGAGAACAGCCATCGCTTTCGCTTTATTTTTATGCTGAGAACGCTCATCTTGACACTCGACTACCGTACCAGTAGGTAAGTGCGTAATACGAATAGCTGAATCCGTGGTGTTAACGTGCTGACCACCCGCGCCAGATGCACGGAAAGTATCAATTTTCAGATCGCCCGCTTTAATTTCTGGTAGATCCGCTTCAGGGATCTCTGGCATCACTGCAACCGTACACGCTGACGTATGAACTCGACCTTGAGATTCAGTCTCCGGTACACGTTGCACACGGTGACCGCCAGACTCAAACTTCATGGTACCGTAAACACTGTCGCCACTGATT
The DNA here is from genome assembly GCF_050337445.1 of Vibrio minamisatsumaniensis. Lineage (NCBI taxonomy): Bacteria > Pseudomonadati > Pseudomonadota > Gammaproteobacteria > Vibrionales > Vibrionaceae > Vibrio > Vibrio minamisatsumaniensis. The sequence continues at coordinate 41,760 of NZ_JAKJSY010000030.1, forward strand.
TTAGCGATCATCTCTTTAAAGCCGCCCTGCTCTGAAACATTGCTGCTCATCACTTCGACGCGCCAGCCTTTTTTCTCAGCAAATTTAGAGTACATACGGAAAAGGTTACCCGCAAAGATACCCGCTTCATCACCACCCGCACCGGCACGAATCTCTAAGAAACAGTTACGTTCATCGTTTGGATCTTTTGGAATAAGAAGAATTTGTAGCTCATCAGTCAGACGTTCAATGTTCGCTTTCGCATCTTTGATTTCTTCTTGAGCCATTTCACGCATCTCTGCGTCGTCTTCATTTGCCATCTCTTCAGCAGCTTCTAAATCTTCTTGAGCTTGCTGGTATGATTTAAAGCATCCCGTCACCTCTTCTAATTGAGAATACTCTTTTGACAAGGCACGGAATTTGTCTTGATTCCCAAGTACATCGGGATCACCAAGTAGATGTTGAACTTCTTCATAGCGTTCAACCAGTGTTTCAAGCTTTGTTAGAATCGAGGCTTTCATAATGTCTTATCTTAATAGGGGTCGTATATTATTGAGGGTTTTCTAGTCCCAAACTCTGTCTAATGACCGTTAATTTTGCAGGTTCTCCTTGCTCTGCGGCACTTTGAAGTGCACGCGTTGGAGCATGGATCAATTTGTTTGTGAGCTTATTGCTTAGTTCAAGTAAGACTTTTTCAGGGTCACCGCCAGCGGCAAGTGATTGCAAACTCTTACTCAATAATTCTTCTCGGATTTCATTGGCCGATTTACGATAGTCACGGATACTGTCAACGGCTTCTAGCGATCGCATCCAACTCATGAACGCGGAACTTTCCTCACTGACTATCGCTTCGGCTTGAATCGCTTCAACTTTACGTTGCTCAATATTACCATCAACAATCGATTGCAGATCATCGACTGAGTATAGGTACGCGTCGTTCAACTTACCGACCTCAGACTCTACGTCGCGTGGAACGGCAATATCAACCAACAACATGGGTTGGTGCTTTCTTCTTTCGAGCGCACTCTCGACCATCCCTTTACCAATAATAGGCAGCGGACTTGCGGTGGAGCTGATCACGATATCCGCTCTATGCAGATGGTCGGGAATTTCATTCAAGCTGATCACTTCAGCCCCAAACTCTTCAGCAAGACCCAAAGCTCGTTCACGAGTTCGGTTGGCCACTATCATTTTGGCACAACCATTCGCAGAAAGATGCTTTGACACCAACTCAATCGTCTCACCCGCACCAACCAGTAACACCGTCAACTCTGTAATAGATTCAAAAATGTGCTTAGCTAACGTACAAGCAGCATAGGCCACAGAAACCGCACTACCGCCGATTTCCGTTTCAGTTCGAACACGTTTTGCTACAGAGAATGATTTTTGGAACAGCTTTTCCATGGAAGCATCCACAGATTGGTTCTCCCGCGAATCCATATAAGCTTGCTTTACTTGGCCTAAGATTTGCGGTTCACCTAAAACCAGTGAGTCTAACCCACAAGCAACGCGCATTAAGTGTTTAATCGCAGCTTGCTCTTCATGGATATAAATACTCGGTTTTAATTCTTCCGGGTTAATTTGATGAAATTCAGACAACCAATCAATGAGCTGATTTTTTGCTACGCCTTTGACGTCACAATAAATTTCAGTGCGATTACAGGTTGAAAGTATGACACTTCCATTCACGTGTGCATTTGCGTTAAGTTGCTTAAGTGCCTCAGACAATTTGTCTGGACCAAAAGCAACTTTTTCTCGCAATTCAACCGACGCTGTATTGTGATTGATACCTACGGCAAGCAAAGACATGTATCAGAAGTTCTCGATCAAGGAATGGAAACAAGAGGCGAATTTTACTTGATGCATGACTCTATTTAAAGAGCAAGCGGGATTTGTTTTCCTGACTTCGTGAATTCAATGCTATAGTTGAAGCGTTTTTTAGATAAATTTGAACAAGTTGTGAGCAAATATGAGCAAGCTTCGCAAAATCACGTTTCTTCTTTTTATGACCATAATCATGGTGGGTTGCTCGTCTATCCCAGAACAACCCACCAGTGTTGAGTGGCAAAGTTACCAAAATCAGCTTCTACAGATAGAAAGCTACCAAGCCTCTGGCAAACTCGCTTATATCTCCCCAGCACAACGCCAAAGCCTTAACTTCATTTGGAAACACTCATCGAACCAGAGCCAATTGAGGTTAACAACCTTTCTTGGTCAAACCGCATTGAACCTAACCATTAACTCATCAGGCGCTAAAGTCGTGACCTATGATGATCGAGTGTTTACCGACGCCAGTGCTACCGTTCTGGTTGAGCAACTGACAGGTTTACTGATCCCAATTGATCATTTGCCACAATGGTTCCTTGGTATCCCAGAGCAAGCTGATGCTTACCAATTAAACGACTCTAATACGCTTGAATCACTCTCTAAGCAGGTCGATAATCAGCTATGGACTCTACATTTTGATCGCTATCAAAATACGGAGATACCAAGGTCACAACGCTCTGATGAAGGCAATGCAAGTGCAGAGATCATTCCCCTCCCGACTCGATTAGCCTTCAAGCAAGACCAGAACAAAATCAACATTATCGTTTCCAAGTGGACACTGAACAAATGATTACTACGCCAACACTCTGGCCCTCCCCTGCCAAGCTGAATCTATTTCTTTACATCACAGGCCGACGTGATAATGGCTATCACGAGCTTCAAACTCTGTTCCAGTTTGTCGACTTTGGCGATGAACTGACGGTGACGGCGAATAAAGCATCGAATTCAATTACGATAACGCCCGAAATTCCTAACGTAGCACTAGAAGATAACCTTATCTGGAAAGCTGCTACAGCGCTACAGCACTACACTTCAACATCGTTTGGTGCCGATATTGAACTCAAGAAAGTCTTACCCATGGGAGGCGGCATTGGTGGCGGCTCTTCAAATGCAGCTACAGTGCTAGTTGCCCTAAATCATTTATGGCAACTCGATCTATCAGAGGACCAATTGGCGGAAATAGGATTAACGCTTGGTGCTGACGTACCGGTGTTTGTTAGAGGACACGCCGCTTTTGCTGAAGGGGTTGGCGAACAGTTATCATTGGCGACTCCAGACGAAAAATGGTACCTCGTCGTCAAACCACAAGTGAGCATAGCAACTGTCGACATATTCACACATCCAGAATTAACTCGAAATACGCCAAAACGCGCACTATCAACACTTCTCGAGCAGGAATACGTAAACGATTGCGAAAAAATTGTACGAATGCTGTACCCAGAGGTTGATAAGCAACTTTCATGGCTGCTACAATACGCGCCGTCGAGATTGACTGGTACGGGTTCATGCGTTTTTGCTGAATTTAGCAATAAACAAGAAGCCGAATCATTACTAGAACAACTGCCTGACACAGTTTCCGCGTTTATCGCGAAAGGACGAAACGTTTCGCCTTTAAAAGAAACTCTGGCTGAATACCAATCAGCCCACCCACAATCTATTTAAAACTGGACGCAACCCGAGGTTTCCACCGTGCCTGATATGAAGCTATTTGCTGGTAACGCAACACCTGAACTAGCCCAACGTATTGCTGACCGTCTATACATCTCTCTTGGCGATGCTACTGTAGACCGTTTTTCTGATGGCGAAGTCGCTGTTCAAATCAATGAAAACGTTCGTGGTAGCGATGTATTCCTGATTCAATCAACTTGTGCACCAACCAATGACAACCTTATGGAATTGGTGGTAATGATTGACGCAATGCGCCGTGCTTCTGCTGGCCGTATTACTGCTGTAATCCCTTACTTCGGTTATGCCCGTCAAGATCGTCGTGTACGTTCTGCTCGTGTGCCAATCACTGCAAAAGTTGTTGCTGATTTCCTTTCTAACGTTGGCGTTGACCGCGTTCTTACTATCGACCTACACGCAGAGCAAATCCAAGGCTTCTTCGATGTACCTGTTGATAACATCTTCGGTACACCCGTTCTTCTAGAAGATATGGCGAACCGTGGCCTAGAAAACCCAGTCGTGGTTTCTCCAGACCTTGGTGGTGTTGTACGTGCTCGTGCAACGGCTAAAGCGCTAGGGGATGTTGACATCGCTATCGTTGATAAGCGTCGTCCACGTGCTAACGTTTCTGAAGTAATGAACCTAATCGGTGATGTTGAAGGCCGTGACTGTGTTATCGTTGATGACATGATCGATACGGGCGGCACACTATGTAAAGCTGCTGAAGCGCTTAAAGAGCGCGGTGCTAAGCGTGTATTCGCTTACGCAACTCACGCGGTTTTCTCTGGTACTGCTGCGAACAACATCAAGAACTCTGTTCTAGACCAAGTGATCGTAACGGATTCTATCTCTCTATCTCCAGAGATGGCTGCGACGGGTAAAGTGACAACACTTAGCCTTTCTCGCATGCTTGCTGAAGCGATTCGTCGTATCAGCAACGAAGAATCAATCTCAGCGATGTTCAACTAATCAAAGCCTTTTTATTTTTTACAAAAGCTTAGTTTTAGAAACGCGTTAGAGAAAGACATTAAGCACTTCATTCAATGAAGTGCTTTTTTTATGTCTAAGTCATATTGCATTGCTAATTATCACAAGCAGGAATAATCGCGTCGCTATCAGCTAGCTCGCACCTTTTTCATAAACTGTGATATCATACGGCGCTTTTTGAAATCCCAAGAGAGATCCATACCTTGAGCCAACAAATAAAACTTCTCGTTGGACTGGCTAATCCAGGTCCAGAATACGCCAAAACTCGCCACAATGCGGGGGCTTGGGTCGTGGAAGAATTAGCACGTGTACATAACGTAACGCTGAAGAACGAACCAAAGTTCTTTGGCCTAACGGGTCGTATCATGGTTCACGGTGAAGATCTTCGTTTGCTGATCCCAACGACTTTTATGAACTTGTCAGGCAAAGCCGTTGCAGCCTTAGCAAAGTTCTACCAAATTAAACCAGAAGAGATCATGGTCGCTCACGATGAGTTAGATCTACCTCCTGGTATTGGAAAGTTTAAAAAAGGGGGGGGTCATGGTGGACACAATGGTCTGAAAGACATCATCAGCAAGCAGGGTAACAATAAAGAATTCTATCGTCTTAGATTAGGCATCGGCCATCCAGGACACAAAGATAAAGTTGCAGGTTATGTATTAGGCAAAGCTCCTCAAAAAGAGCAAGAGTGTATCGAGGCCGTCGTTGACGAATCGGTTCGCAGCCTAGACATCTTATTAAAAGATGGCCTACCAAAAGCACAAAATCGCTTACATACGTTCAAAGCAGAATAAGGTTTATATCATGGGTTTTAAATGTGGCATCGTTGGTCTACCAAACGTTGGTAAGTCAACTCTGTTTAACGCACTGACTAAAGCAGGCATCGAAGCAGCAAACTTTCCATTTTGTACGATCGAACCAAACACAGGTATCGTTCCGGTTCCCGATCTACGCTTAGATGCATTAGCAAAAATTGTTAATCCACAGAAGATCCTTCCAACGACAATGGAATTCGTAGATATCGCAGGCCTCGTTGCTGGCGCATCTAAAGGTGAAGGTCTTGGTAACAAATTCCTAGCTAACATCCGCGAAACTGACGCTATCGGTCACGTTGTACGCTGCTTTGAAAATGAAAACATTGTCCACGTTGCGGGTAAAGTCTCTCCAATCGAAGATATCGAGGTGATCAACCTTGAACTTGCACTGGCTGATTTAGACAGCTGTGAACGTGCAATTCAACGTAACGCGAAGAAAGCAAAAGGCGGCGACAAAGACGCTAAATTCGAAATCACCGTACTAGAAAAACTCCTTCCAGTGCTCACTGAAGGTGGTATGGCGCGTACTGTTGAACTCAGCAAAGAAGAAGCGGCAGCAATCGGCTACCTAAACTTCCTAACGCTTAAGCCAACAATGTACATCGCAAACGTAGCGGAAGACGGTTTCGAAAATAACCCTTACTTAGATGCTGTTCGTGAATACGCTGAAAACGAAAACAACGTAGTTGTTGCCGTTTGTGCAGCTATCGAATCTGAACTGTCTGAGCTTGATGACGAAGACCGCGAAGAGTTCCTAGCAGATATGGGGATCGAAGAACCAGGTCTTAACCGAGTGATCCGCTCTGGTTACGAACTACTGACTCTTCAAACTTACTTCACTGCTGGTGTTAAAGAAGTTCGCGCTTGGACCATCCCTGTAGGTGCAACAGCACCACAAGCCGCGGGTAAGATCCACACCGACTTCGAGAAAGGTTTCATCCGAGCTGAAGTCGTTGGCTTTGATCATTTCATCGAATTTAACGGTGAAAGCGGCGCTAAAGAAGCCGGGAAATGGCGTCTTGAAGGTAAGGAATACATCGTTAAAGATGGTGACGTTGTTCACTTCCGCTTCAACGTATAATTCTGATTAAACATCTAATAAAAAGGCCAGTGAATTCACTGGCCTTTTTGTTTTTCCCCTATCCCAACAATCTCGTATCAGAAGCTTAACTTCCTCTATATATCGTCTTTTAGGTCTGTTTTTTGTCGACAAATACGTCTCTTTGCCTAAAAAGAAACCGAACAGATGTTTATTCGTGATTTATTCAAAAAAAAAGTTGACGGGTTTCGCTCAACTCCGCATAATGCGCCCCGTTCACAACGAAGCTGAGAGGCTTTGAAATGAACCACAATTTGGAAATGGCTACTTAGCTCAGTTGGTTAGAGCACATCACTCATAATGATGGGGTCGCAGGTTCAAATCCCGCAGTAGCCACCATTTCCTAAGCACTCTGTTTGTGGTTAGATAGATTGTCTTAACAATAAAGAGTTTTTAGGAAAATAAAGCGGTCGTGGCGGAATTGGTAGACGCACCAGATTTAGGTTCTGGCGCCGAGAGGTGTGAGAGTTCAAGTCTCTCCGACCGCACCATTATTTAGATGTCTTAATTGATATCATTGTTG
>NZ_JAKJSY010000031.1:0-48585 GCF_050337445.1 Vibrio minamisatsumaniensis
ATTGGATACATATCTAAGAAATGCTGTCATTGTAAACAACAACTGAGCTTCCCCTGAACTTGCGTTAGTAAATGAGTAATTTGAAGCTTTCTCATTCTTAGATAGATTAAGTGAAACGGAACTTATAATTCCTACACGTCTAAGTATTTCTAGGTTTTCAAATACACCTACAATACCTTCTGTCTTATTCGATACTTTTATTTCAATGTAATACTCATTTCTTTCTGATACTTGCATCAATGGGATGAAATTATTCATGATAGAACGGGCTTGTTCTAAAGAAAAGTCTCTGATTTTTTCAACTTGCATCCTAGATGTGTTTTGGGAGTAAAAATGAATATAGTTAATTAAATCACTTTCTTTGGCTTCTAATAAATTAAATTTATTAGGTTTTTTCAGGTTGAAAGTAATGCGAAATCGATTGGAAAGCCCTAAGAACTCCATTATTTTTTTTATTTTTGGAGAGTCGTTGTTTTCAATGCATACAAGCAAGTTATCAAGTGTCTTTCTCATTAGTGAGCTTGTCCAAGAAGCGTTGCTTGTTTCTCGTATCCCACAATATTGGTAGTGTTCATCTGAAAACTTATCATTGTCTGAAAATGGTAGTTTGTCGTTGAATGATGTTGATATTGCAACTATTTTTTCAAATGATCTTTCATTAATTAAATTGACACAGCTTGATTCTTTAGTGTTTTTCTTTTCTTTATCATACTTGTTTCTAATAGTTGAAATTATTTCGTTAAGTAGCCTTGTTTTACCTGTGCCATTTTCACCTATTACAACGGTTTTATAGTTTGATTTTTTATCTTTGAATTCTGACTTACCCAATTCAACATTCGGAAAGTTGTCACTTGAGAATGAACTTATATGGAACATTAGCGCCTCTGTTTAAGCTGATTTTTAATTTAGTTATGTTCAACATCTTCAGGGACTTCGCCAGTCTCAATCATGCTTTCAAGTTGGGTTTTGTTGAGAATCATGACTCCTTGTGCCATTGCTTTTTCTAGTTTCTTAGGGCCTGCGTTGTAGCCGTAACATAGAATATCTAAATGCTTGGTCACTTCACCTCGAACTGACATGTCGTGTTCTTTGGCTAATGTTATTAGTTCGTCTTTATCTACTTTTTTGAACCCTGTAAAACAGATATCTAATGTTTCAGGACTAGAATAGCGGGTTGAATTTTTTGACCGCTTAGTCTCAAATTCAAAACCAGATTCGGTGAGCTTTGCTTCAGCCTCTTTAAAGTAAGCCTCTGCCTCTTGCATTGAATTGTGTACTTCAAGGATATGATCAGCTCTTAAAGTTCGAGGTGAGCCATTACGTAAGCACCAACCTTGAATATGAGTAGGTTCGTCATGTTTATCTGCAGTAACTTGGGGGTGTTGCAAGTTTTGAATACTTAGTCTGTTTCTTTGGGACAGATAAGTACAAATGAATTGATTTCCCATATAACACCTAGACAATTAGTAATAATTATTTTTTTTCCATCACCAAAGCAACTCTACCCACAACCCTTACTTCATCTTCTTCGACTGTTAGAGTCGAGCCGTTAAAGCTGATTGCTAGTTTCTTACCTGGTAAACGCTGAATGTCGTTTAGAGACAGTAGGCCGTCCATATCCACTAAGTAAGTGCCGCTAACTGCTTGGCGAGATTCTTTATTAACTAGATACGTATTCTGACCATCTTTAATAGCCATCACATTTACGACGCCAAGTTCATTTAAGAGGGCTTTATCAAAAGACAACACGCCTCTGTTCTTGAGCTTTCCATCTTCGACAGCAAAACAATCTATATCAAAAATCAAAGTCTCATTTTCGAACTTGTTACGATGTGAGTTCACTTTTGAGTTTGTGAAAGGCTCACCTTCATCTAGTAATAACCAATTAAGAGATACGCCTAGCTTCAAATGAGCTCTTATCGCAATCTCATGAGGTGTGAGATCTCGCTGGCGCCACGTTGCTAGCGTTGATTTTGGGATGCCAAAGATCGCAGCAAGCTCTTGTTGTTGCTCGGTTTCTGTGACTTTCATCAGTTTTTTAAGAAAATCCTTACCACTTACATAGTCAGGAGATTCGATTTTTAGTTGATCAGATTTCATTATCGATCCATAATCGCTTTGTCGATTCGGGTGAGCGGCAACTCAATAGCCCGAAGTAATACATTCAATAACATAACAGGATATCACTATGCTCTCATATCAAGTAGTCCTAAATACGCCTTTCATGACGTATGACCAATACTCTCAGTTCTCTGGAATGCCTAAGCGTACCATCATGGATTGGGTCGCCGATGGTCGCTTACCTATTAAAACTAAAGCAAAAGGTAAAGAAACCCCTCTCATCAATATGATCGCCTTAGTCGAAATGGCGACCCGTGAAACGATGGAAAAGTTAGGGTAGGTCGCTATGCGTTTATCTTCCCTGATGCCAACCAAAGAGTATTGTCCGTTGTGGCTCAATATTCTTGGTTGGGGTTTCGTTTTCATCCCGTTTGTCTTCAATTGAGTATTGGTTATGAACGAAATTGACTCAATGTGCGAATTCCGTGGCTCTAAACAAAAAGCATTTAACGAAGCGTGCTGTGCATTTGCGAACTCGGAGAACATGACCAAGTTAGCGAAAGCCGTGGGCATGAATGCGACCATGCTGCGTAACAAGCTCAATCCAGAGCAACCACACATCCTTACCAATGTAGAACTTGTGATGATCACCAAGGCGAGTGGCAACTTCACCATTCTTAATAGCCTTTTGCTTGGCCTCGGTGTGGTGACCGCACAGATCCCCAATGATGCGAGTGAAGAAACCTTCATCAAACGCGCATTAGAAAACGCGATGCACTCTGGTGACTTGTCTCGTATGGCTTTAGAACATGCAGGAAATGATCGCCTTAGTCGCACTAACAAACACGTCATTATCCAAAAGGCACAAGCGGGTATTAGCAACCTTGTGCTTCTTATCAACGATATAGAAAGCCGCACAAAAGGCGTTTCCCCATTCTTAGCTATGAGTGTGGATTTGGTCGCCAATGGTTCGGCTATTCCCGGCTTAAGTTAGAGGAAAATAGTATGTCAGTTGCAACAGTCGAACATTCAAACCTAGATGTACCACCGCTAGAAAACCCATGCCCTGATTTGCCTTGTTGGTCTTTGAACCGTGAGCAAAAAGAACGTGGCCTTTCAGCATTACAGCGCACGCGAAGAGAACTTGGCGAGCGACAACTAAAACCACTTCGTTCAAGACGCGAAGAGTTACAAGCTCAGTTTTCCAAGAGTGATTGCCGTGCTGAACAAATGCGCCTTTCACGTGAAATCAATCGAATTGATGCCAACGCGCAGGATGTACTTTCGCGCTGGTCATAACCGAATTACACCCAAGCCAACTTAGCCACTAGGCATTTTGCCTACACCTTTTATCCCTCTTTGATTTTAAGAGGGAGGGTTTTTTATATCCAAAATTTGAGGAATTGATTATGAGTAGTATTGAAGAACATCTATTTAGTCAGTCTTTTAACCAAATTGCAGAGCGTTTTAATTCAAGCAATCAAGAGCAGCAACACCAAGTTCTTATCCAGCTCGATGCTATCGCGAAGAAGCAAGAACCTATCGCTACCCACCGCCCTCAAGAAGAAGTCTTAGCCGATATCAAAGAAGCAATGGAAAGCGATCGAGCTCGTGTGTTCTTTGGCTGTTCATTCCCAAGCTGGTACCGCAACGGTTCGATTGAACAAGTTTCACAGCTTCACCATTGGGCGAACTTAGATATGAGTAACCGCCACCTATTTCTTGAAATGCTTGGCCTCCGTGACTTAGGTCACTTTGACGATGAAGCGTTATATCAATTCGAGCAGTTCTGTTTATCGGCAGTGGGGGCGTGAGCATGAAATTACATGAAGTAAAAACCCAATCAGAGTTTTTTAACGAAGTTCGTTTAGGCCGTAAAACGGCTGAAATTCGAGTCAATGATCGTAACTATCAAGTCAACGATGTGTTGATACAGCACGAAATTGATAACGAAGGAAATAAAACGGGAGCGTCCCTGGTTCATGAAATTACGCATGTACTGCAGGGCGGTAAGTTTGGTTTAAGCAAAGAGGTGTGCGTTCTTTCTCTTTCAAACTCATCTCACTTAAACAGTGTGATTTTGATGGGGCATTTACGAGATCGTTTAGTGGAAGCTGCCGACTGCATGGAAGCGGGCATTGATGTGGTTCGAGAGGCTGGGCTCACAACCGCAGACCTAAAAAGGCAGATTCAAGACTCACGTTATTTTGCTACAGAGGCAACGACTCTACTTAAAAAGTTAGGTGAGGAGGCAGCATGAGCACTATCTCTGTTTATCAAAAAGACTTGAACCACGCGTTGCGTTCAGAAGGGTTTACCACTCGCAAGATTGAACAGTTCATGCGTGTTTTCAATATCACAGAAACTAGCCAAGGCGATGTGCTGAGCTTGGATTCTACGCGAGCACTACTTGTGAATGTGAACGGTACTGAACAAGGACTCTGCTTGGAAGATTTCATTACCGCTTGGTGGGCGTTTTGGATTGTGGTTTACAACACGGCTTCTGACCGAGATATCGCAAATCAAGCTTTAGGTGCCGTTCGTGCGCTGTTCTTTGTGTCGGCTTGTAATAAATCCACGTCTCAAACTACTCAAATGCAAATGTGGTGGCGTGATATGGCCGATGAGCACGGTTACCCAACTGTGGAGGCTTGCTGATGTTGAGTTATGTAGCAGTTGCCCTGAATAGCGGTGGTGGCGTTGTTCGCCATGACGAAACCAATGAAGTGAAGAACGTGTTGCTGGGTGAGTTTGACTCACTAGAGCCTGCGATTGATACGGCTTGCGCGCTGTTCAACTGCCAGCATGTTTTGAACGGGGTGATTATCAAAGGTAATCACACAGGTGGCCACATGATCATGGATACACAGGAGCTAACTGCGTTATGAGTGAAGCACAGAAAGTTGCGGCTGAAGCGCCTGATTACATTGAAACTCTATTAGTTGAAATGCTCGAAGGTGATCACTCAGATAATGAAGTGCTGTTAGGTACTTTGCTATCTGGTGATGACTCTATCCAGGTTCAATTGAAAATCACACGCAACCCCACAGATTTTTTGGATGAATGTTAGTGACATACTATCAACCAGTTAAACCATTAAATCGCTTTTGGTTATGCCCTTTACCTGCCATAGATGAAGGGCTTATTTGTGTTCCTGCAGGTTACGAACCCGCTAATATAGAACCTCAAAATCTTTCAGTTGTTGAGCGTAAGTTATATGAAGTAAACCCAGCAGATAGAGAATGGCTATCTGAACACTTTGCTGATCTCCCTCATTACCTAACTAAATATTTCGCAAATCGTTATATTTCTATTTTTGAGAAACAAGGCCGCCCAGCCGCGAATACTTTCATTCGTGAAAAAATGGTACCCGCGCATAGGCGTGTTCTATTGGTACTTAAACAATACAAAAAACTTCCTACTACTTCTAAGGTTGCTTTGCTGAGTGAAGCGAATGATGACACTAAGCAAAGCAACTACAAGAACCAAACTCAACAGCAACAGTACTTTGATTTTGAACGAATAGAACAAAACCGCAAACCAGTAAGAAATCGCACTTTGGCCGAGTTGGAAATTGAAGAAATCAAAGATATGGCGTTTAAAGTTGCCATGATAGTTGACGGGTTTATTCGTATTGAGAGTGATAAATACCACGCTGAAACTGCATTAGGAACAGAAATGGCGGTCGTGTTCTCTTATGAACAAGCCGCTGTATTCGTCTGTAATACCTTTGGTATTAAGCCACCTCGCAAATATAAAGAACAATCGGAGCTTTCTGCCCTGCAAGATATTTCGCGCATGATAAGCGAAAAGTGGTGGTATAACCGTTTGATTCGATGCCGAAAAATTATGCGTGAGCACCTAGCCATTGCTATGGGGCAAGTCTCGAAACACGCTTCGCCTTATGCTTCATGGGACTGTATCCGAGAATACAAAGAACAACGCCAAAAGAACTGGGAATTTATCGAAAACTCATCTTTGTTCGATGAAGAAACAGGCGAAGAAGCCAGCTTAAAAGACATGGTATTAAAAAGCGTCTCGAACCCTGCTATTCGCCGCCATGAGTTAATGGTGCGTTGCCGTGGTTGTGAAGACATTGGCAACGAGTTAGGTCTACAAGGCTTGTTTTTAACCCTGACCACACCAGCCAAATACCACAACAGTTATAAGAAAGGCGGTTTCATTGGTCACTGGAATGGCGCAAGCCCACGTGATGCCCAAGCTTACTTAAACAATGTATGGGCAAAGATTCGTGCCAAATTAGGTCGCAAAGAAATTCGTTGGTTTGGTGTTCGTGTGGCTGAACCACATCACGATGGCACACCACACTGGCATTTACTTATCTGGGCAAAGCCTGAACAGGTAGATGCGATTGAAGAAATTTTTACAGATTACGCAATCCAAGAAGACAAACACGAACTCATTAACAAAGAGGGACTGCTGGACCCATCTGCCCGTTGTGATATTCAAGCCATTGACCCAGAACTGGGCTCGGCTACGGGTTACATCGCCAAATACATTTCTAAAAACATTGATGGTTATGCCATGGATGATGATTTGGCTGATGAGACAGTCAGCATCAATCCAAAGACAGGTAAAGAAGAAGGCAAATCTACTAAAGACATGGCGAAAAACGTGAGTGCATGGAAAAGCCGTTGGAACATTCGCCAATTCCAATTCTTTGGTGGTGCTCCGGTTACGACTTACCGAGAACTGCGCCGCTTTGCCAGCCAGAACAAAAAAGCCTTTATGGAATACCTCTTCATGCAAGAGCGTGTCGACCTACTTACTATTTATTCAATGTTACAACGTGAACTCGTTGGCCCTATTAAGCCAAGCAAGCTAATCACTAATGAAGAACTTCTAAAAGTAATTGGTGATAGTTACCAAGCACGAATCAAGAGTGATGATTCAAGCATCGTTGATACGTTAATCGCCGCCGATAATGGCAATTGGCAAGGTTACATCATGGGGCAAGGTGGTCCATTTGTTAAACGTGACGACTTGCTGATCAGAAATACCTATCAAGAATTACCGTTTGCGTCACCCCACGGTGAAATCGTTAGCAAGATTGAAGGCTTTGATGCCGCAGGCATGCTCGTCAAAACTCGCACTAAGAACTGGCAGATAATGCCAACGTCTACGTTAGACGCCCAACGTGAATCGGGGGCTCTTGCTCTTTCTGGAGCCTCTGGCTCCTCTCGGAGTTCTGTCAATAACTGTACGCTACCGCAGAAAGTACAGGTCAGCGATCAGCTTAAGCGACTATTAGAACCTTACTCAGTAGGTGGCGGGTTACCGCCAAACATTGATGGTTCAGCTCTAATCGCGCTGCAACAAGGTAGTTCAATTCGAATAGATGATGAAACGAGTATAAGAATCCGCCCTGCGGAGCATCTACCATGCGGCACGGTTCGCCCTGCCCAGCTGGTTGAAGAGTACCAACCCCAGCCAGATTTAAGCTGGCTAGGTGAATTGGAGGTAAAACCGCCTGGACCACTAACCGGAGAAGATGACGACTATGAATATGAACAGCCCAATTTGTCGTTCTTTCCTGAAACCGACGAGTGGCCGTTGATATAAGGTTCAAATTGGTTATCAGAATGAGGGATGAATCTCGCTTCATAAAAACACTGTATGAATATTTATAAAAGTACTGTATATTTATACAGTCTTTTGGTTTGGAGTAGAGCTATGTCATTAAAACAACAGGACATATTTTTACAAGCGATGGAGTTCATTATAGATGCTGTAGCACTCAGCACTGAAGGTGAAAGCAGAGCTGATGTAGGTATTTATTTGATGGGTTTATTGGTTGCAGACCAAAGAGAAGAGTTGAAGCCTGAAAAATTAGCCGCAATGAAGCAGCTAATTGAGATGGCTGATGGTGGAGATAGCCCTGAGTTTAAACTTTAGAGGATTGATAGCTGCTGTTTGAGTTCTTGGCGCTGATCAGGTGCTAAGGCTTTAACCATTTCAAAAGCTAACTGAGAAGTCGTTTTAGCCGAAGGGCTAAGAGTATGGCTGAAGGTTAGGTTCATCACGAAAGAATGGCCGCATTCGGGGTCACTACAACTACAATATAAGTCGCTATAACCCGCTGAAATACGGTTTGATTTTTGTATGCGGGCTTTCTCGCCACACTCGGGGCAAACTACTCTCATATGACACCATAAACCTATCGAAATGATAAGCTTATGGTACTAAATTTCGGTGTGTTTTTATACAGTCAGTAATCATTTTTACAAACTAAACTCCCCAACCTAAAGCTTAGATTTGTCAATATTACATATGCATTAATTAGAGTATTCTCCTATGCTTTATGGGTCATTGCTAGGAGTGAAAATTATGAGGTATCTATTCATTTTAGGTTTGTTCATAAGTACTAACTTATGGGCACAATGTTTCAATTTTCAGGGGCAGCAAGTAGGGGAGTTTTACAATTACAATATAAATGATGTGGCAATTGCGACTAACAATAATATGGGAATGCCGATCATATTGTATAACCCTAACGTCTTGCAATCGATGCCAGGTCCAACTAGAACGTTCTTCAGATATCATGAATGTGCGCACCATGCTCTAGGACATACAATCAGTGGTCCTAGTATGCAAAATGAACAAAATGCTGATTGCTGGGCAATTAGAACGATGTATCAACATGGGCTCTTAAATCCCCATGTTTTATCTACTATTCAAAATAGTATTGCGCAGTTTGGTAAGGCTGATTGGACACATTTACCTGGTCCCCGAAGAGCCATCAATCTTCAAGCTTGTTTAAATTAGATTCTTTAAACGAAAAAACCGCCAAATGAGGCGGTTTTTTGTATTTATGCGCTTAGGCTAGCGGCCCGTCTGTGGCCAAGTGACTAATCCCCAGTCCGCCAATTGTTTCAGCTACTGAAGCTAGTAATGTTCTTGCTAGTTTTACTACTTTATCCATAATCCTATCCCCCTTACCAAGAGTACGGCTTGGTTCCGATGTCATTAGCAACATGTTTTTGATGAAAAAAACAATCATTAACAAAAGGATGATGGATGGGTCAAAAGTCACTTGTGCAGCTTTCGACACTGCGCCGCTGCCCGCTAGCCTAAGCACACAACATGCATATAGTAACTGTTAGTTGTTTGCTCGGTCAATATACTCACCGAAAGCACGCCTAACCCACGGAAAACGCACTCCTCCTACCCGCCTGCGACGTTTTTTATCTCATTTTTTCGCAATTTTATTTCAGTGAAATTCTGCCGCCGTAATGGGAGTCCAACAGGACGCTAGCCCTTTAGGAATAACGGGGCTCGCATTAAGTTAGTCGTGCTTAAAATGATTTACAGGGCGCCTAATAAAATTGCGAAGAGTGCAAAAAATTGCAAGGAATTGAAATTCTGATGATCAGTGTTGATCTGATTGGTTTTGTTAAGTGGTTGAAAATATAGTGTTTTTTATTTTAGGTCAGTTTTTTAATGATCGTTTGTGTTTTGTGATGATCATTTTCGATGTTGTTCAGCCCTTATGGAACAAGGGCTGAACGCAAATGACAGATAAAAACAAAATTGCAAAAAATGTCACGCTACTTAGGCCGCAACATTGTTCAAATTGAAGGTTAAATGGAGATGCTTAGGTACTTCTGGGTCGCGATTCACGGCGTCCATGAACATTTCACAAGCGGGTATCACTTCATTTTTGCAGTAAACGTAATCAAATTTAATAGGGTCACCACGCGTACCACCGTTTGGAATGATAGCAGCAAGTTCAACAGGGAAGCGATGGCCGGTGATCACCTCTTGGGCGGTGACGTTCTTAATTTTCTCGTACTCATCTTTGGTCGCAATGTCGCCAACGGGTATGAGTTGAATCCCTTTTTCATTGCCGTTTGGAATATTGATGAACATAGAACGAAAGTTACCCACACCACGGCTTGAAGCCATCTTTTGCTTTAGGTCGTCTTCATCTTCTTTACTCAAGTTCGGGTCGGTAGCGTAGAAGATAAAGCCCATGTGCAAACCGTTCTTATAGTAGCGGCGGCGGAACGTGGTTGAGTCTTGACTAAGTAACGCTGATTGAACACAACCAAGGTAATCTGGTCCACCGTAAACTTGCTGGACAGGGTCATATTGTTTGATGAATATGATGTCTTCTTTCTTGTAACTCTTCTGTGTGTCGCCACGCTCTAAGAAAGCAAAATTACCATTCTTACGTTTGCGTAAATACATAGTAGGAATAGGCCATAGCCCAATGACTTTGCCAAAGTAATTACGCAGCTTAAGCAGGGCAGTGTCACCAAATTCTAAGAAGTCATGCACAGCTGATTGCATTTGTTGCTTCTGCATTCCGCCTTGGGTGTAACGACCAGAGATCATATTGCGGCGAGCCATTAAGATTGAACCGTGATAAGCGTTGGCTCTAGTGAGTTTGTTTAACCCTGCTCTATCCAAAGGTGGTTCCCAGTAGTCACCGTCTTCGTTGTAGTAGAGCTCGTTGTAATCGTAGTTGGTGAAATCACGATCCATGATTTCCGGCTCACCAAAGCTAAACATCAAGCTTTCATCATTAGCGGATTCTTTCGTGATTATTTCTGTTGTTTGTTCAGTCATTGATTTACATCTGCCATGTTGATTTTCGTTTTTCAGAGTGATCGAGCGGTTCATTAATGCAGGCATGAGAAATAGCCCAAAATGCATCGGCATGTCCGGTTAACTCGCTGCGCTCTGCTTTGAAGGTCATGTTGTTACCGCTATTGGTGGTCGCTCGCTTGATGGCCATGAATGCCATGGCGATATCTTTGTGCTCAGCATCAAACTGAATGCGGTTGGCTTCGACCACATCTATCATCTTCATCACCAATCGGTTCTTACTCTCATTGCTGTATTGAATAGCCACGGTTTCACGTGGGTGTTTCTTGTTAATCAAGTCATAGACACCTGCGCCAATGCCTGTTGTATCAATGCCCAAATAGCTCACGTTATAACGTTCAAATACCTTTGATACTTGCTGCGCCTGATACTGAAAGTTCAACCCTCGCCAGTAGTGTTTTTCAAGAACTCTGAATTTTTCAACGGCAACAATCGGCGGTGCTACGACAACTAAACAAGCATTGTCTCGAGTTCGGCTTGGGTCGTACCCCAGCCAAACTTCACGGCGATCGAAGGGGTCTTTGTCATTGGGTTTGAAGTCTTGCCAGCGGCTAATGTCTACCATGGCTTTTTCAAGGGCTGAGAACTTGAAGACGGAGCTGGCGCCATCAACGAAAATGCACATAAACAGGTTATCGAAATCGTCTTTGCTGTATTCGTCACGCAGTTCATCAATATCAAAAAGCTCACAACCACCTGCAGCTGCATCTTCAATCGTGACTACGTAACGCCACTGCTTATCCGGGCAAAGTCGACCGCCGTTTCGATATTCGTCAAAGGTAGGAAACTCAATATTGGCGCGAGTATCACGGCCCCTACGCCATTGGTCACCGGTCCAAAATGTATAAGCCTGGTGCGTTTTAGCTGAAGGGGTCGAGAAGTAGGTTTTACGCCAGTTCTTATGGGTCGCCATTGCCGAAGCGAGCTTGTTGAGTTCATCGAATTTCGGGATCCAGAAATACTCATCCACATAAACGTGGCCATGATAACTTTGCGCGGTTTTTGAGTTGGTCGATAGGAAACGCAGTTCTGCACCGTTAGAGAGAATGATAGGGTTGCCCGTCAATTCAACACCTAAGAACTCTTCACCAATCGCAATAATGTAGCTTCTGAATACTTCAGCTTGAGCGCGAGACGCGGATAAGAATATCTGGTTATCGCCGGTCAAAATCGCATCTTCTAATGCTTCACCACTGAAGTAATAGGTGGCGCCAATCTGACGGGACTTAAGAATATTACGAGTACGTTGGTGCAGGTTGTTACGCATCGTGTGCTGATATTCAAAGAGTGATTCATGCCAGGTCGCGAAGTTCTCTTTGGTCAGCTCTGCAATGTTGTTCTTCTTTTTACTCTTCTTTTGCTGCTTGTCGTCAGACTTATTAGAACGCGATCTTTTACCGTTAGTTTTAGCTACAGGTTCAGTTTCGTTAGATGAGTGTTTCTCTCCAACTGGCTGAACTTGAGCATGGAATTTTTTAAGTTGTACGTGGTGCTTGATGAGCCTATCAAGCATATCGAGCTGGCCTTTGGTCGGGTTTTCCAGCTCAAGCAGGGTTTCAATTCTACGCGCTATCGATTCATCAATCGTTTGCTCGCGCAACATATCACGCCATCCAAATTTGTCAGCCCAGTGATAAATGATTCTGGTGCTGTTCAAACCTAGTTCGGAAGCGATTTCATTGGGCGTCCAAGCCTTTAAATAAAGGGAACGGGCCGCGTGTCGTGTTTCAGGAGAATATGCCATGAACCAATCATACGCTGAGGTAACAGCCTAAATTGCATAGCAAAATTCGGATGGGTTCGGATACGTCCTGTATCCGAATTGCTCGGAATTGAAGTGGCTGAAACAGGTAAATCAAAGGCGTATTGTGAAGACCTGAAGCACCTAACTGACAAATTAATACTAGGTAAAAAACTCAAATGGCAAAAACCAGTGATTGGAAAATTGTAGCAACAGAAGGGCCGACGGTTGATGGTCGTAAGATCACCCGAGAATGGCTTATGCAGATTGCAGAAAATTATGCCTTGAGTGAATACACCGCTTTGATTTGGCCTGAACACAAACGCTTTGCTGGTTACGGAAGTAACTGGGGCAAAGTGCTTGCGGTTAAAGCTGAAGAAGTGGATGGGAAAATGCGCTTGTTTGCCAAGCTTGAACCTAATCAATATCTACTTGAAGCAAATAAGCTTGGGCAGAAGCTGTTTACCTCCATAGAACCAAATCCAGACTATAAAGGGCAAGGAAAGTGCTACCTCATGGGATTAGCCGTGACCGATTCCCCTGCGTCGTCTGGTGTTTCATTACTTCAGTTTTCGCGACAAGAAGGTCAAACCACAGAGCTGAGTTGCAGCCAACTGGAAGAAATCAGCCTTGATGAGTGTTACTCAAAAACAGACCGATTCTTTGCCTTGTGTAATGCCTTTTTCAATTCTGGTGATGAACAACCAGAGCCACAACCTGATCCTGAACCAGAGGAAGAAGAAGTGACGGAAGAACAACTCAAAGCTGCACTGAAAGAGCAGTTCGGAATTATGAAAGGTGAGCTAAAGGATGAACTCAAGCAAGAGTTTAACCTGCAGACGCAAACACCTAACGAACCCGAAGCCACACCTGAAGGTGAAGTTCAAACGTTCTCTTTAGAACAATTTTCTAGTGAATTAGAGAAGCAGCTTGCTCCTGTTGCCGAGCAAGTACAAAACCTTGAAACCCAGTTCGCAGAGCTAAAGCAAGAAAAGCCGGGCCAAAAGCCAGGTGAAGAAGGCAATGGCGGCGAATCAACTGTGGAGGTCGTATAAATGCTCAATGCCGTATCGACTCAATTTTTAGATGAATATTGCCAGGCCGTAGCAAAAGCGGGCGGTGTTGTAGATGCGTCTAAGCAATTCAACATCACGCCTGTGATGGAAACGAAGCTTCGCCAAGCCATTGTTGAATCTGACTCTTTCTTAAACCGTATTTCGAATATCTCGGTTGACCAAATTAAAGGTCAAGTGATCGATGTGGGTGACAGTGGTTTACTGACAGGTCGAGTTAAAGACGGTCGATTCATGGGCTCTCTTGACCAAAGCGGCAATACCTACGAGCTAACCGAAACGGACTCAGGCGCTCATATCAACTGGATTACGATGACTATTTGGGCGAACTCGGGTGGCAAAGGTCAGTGGATGAAGCTGATGAATAACGCTATCACGCGTAATTTTGCCTTAGATAAGCTGCGTATTGGTTTCCACGGTACTTCGATTGCGGGTGAGAGTACTGATCCCAAAGCTAACCCTATGGGGCAAGACGTAAATAAGGGGTGGTTACAGCTAGCGAAAGAAAAGGCCCCAGCTCAAGTCCTTCCTGCTGCCAAGCTTGATTCAACAGGTGTAACTGTAGGAGCGTATAAAAACCTCGATTCGCTAGTGAATGATTTAATCAATACAACTATTCATGAGGTTCACCAAGGTGACCCTGATTTAGTCGTACTGATTGGCCGCAACTTAGTGGCTGCAGAGCAGCATCGCTTATTGGAATCAGCGGAAGTACCGACTGAGCATAAAGCAGCTCAAAGCTTAGCGAAGACCGTTGCAGGTAAAACGGTGTATACACCGCCATTTTTCCCACCAAATATGATTTGGGTAACGAACTTAACCAACCTGCAGATCCTGACTCAAAAGGGTACGCAGTGGCGTAAGTCTCGCAATGAAGAAGATCGTAAGCGCTTCGAAACGTCATATCTTCGCCAAGAAGGTTATGCCGTGGGCAACTACAACAAGTTTGCAGCTATCGAAGACGTAACTGTTGTTGAACCAGTACCAGCGTAAGGGTGAATCATGGCAAGTCCATTAGCTAAGTTACGCCAAGAAGCATTGGCAAAACAGCAAAAGAAATCGGCACCTGAGACACAGTTTGTCGCTAACCCAAACAGTTTACACCTGCTTTTAGCTGAACTCGAAAGTGATTTGAAGGTGCTTAAAACCTTCAATCGAACGGATGAAAAGGTCAACCACAAACGTGAAGTCTTGGTCCCTAAATACCGTGAAGCGATTGAAGCTTACCTCGCTGGTGACGAGCAGTTCGATAACCCGCTATTCACTCAAATGGTAATTTGGCTCTTCGATATCGAGGATCTAGAAACAGCGATTGAGTGGTGTGACATTGCTATCGAACGTGGGTTAGATACTCCTGAGCGATTCAAGCGAGACTTTGCCACATTCTGCGCTGATGAAGTGTTGGCTTGGTCAGAGCGTATGGCGGGTAAAGGCCAATCAATTGAACCGTATTTCTCCTTGGTGTTTGAGAAAGTTACCAACGAGTGGAGCATCAACGAAAAGCCCACGGCGAAATGGTTGAAGTTCGCAGGTTTGTATCTACTTCGTAACGATGAAGGTAAGCCTCATGCGGCTTCTGTCGGTGATATTGAAACGCTTCAGAAAGCTCGTACACACCTTGAAGATGCGCATGAGCAATACAGTGCCATTGGTGTTGGAACCATGATCGATAACATAGACCAACGTATTCGAGCATTAGAGAGTGGCGACAACCTCTAATTAACAACTCCTAAGCCGTCGCGCCTCGGCTGACGAGGAAGAACAAGTGATTTATTACCCTGTTTATTCCGTCGACTCAGTGGCTAGAGGCGCATCTATTTAAAAGGGATTAAGCATGTTTACGGGTTCTTCAGATACGCATTATCAAGATACTGAAATCACTAATGATGGTTTCTGGCCCAACTTAAACGTCGGTGATTTTGAAAAGCGTAGGGGAATACCAGCAGCGCAAGATCCTGATCGCATCACGATTGCTTTAGTGAATGCAATGGCAGAAGTGAACAGAGCTCTCGCAAAATTAAAGACACAGTATCTAGAGCAAGGTTATGGGAGTGCAGGTGATGTACCAGTAATCCCCATTGTAAATGGGAGAAACCGCTTAGTGATTCAATATGAATCTGCGGTTAATTCGAGGGCTAAAGCTGATCTACTTCCAGATATTGCAACGGTTCATACCAAAGATAAAGGTGACCACCTCGCTGATAGATCAACAGACACACGTGACGACCTAATGGCAGAAAGCCAACGAGTGATTAGAAATATGGTTGGTGTTTCTCGTTCATCGGTTGCTTTGTTGTGAAAGGAACGGCGATGAGTACTCAGTATCAAGCAGGTTACAAGCTGCGTGACCTTAATACATTTTTAATCAGCGTTGTGGGCGACAAGATAGCCAAGCGCATGGAATGTGAAATGGGCAAGGTGGAATTGAAACTGGAAACCAAGCACATGGGCCATGGTTTTGACCTGCTTTATCAGCGTTATGTTGCCGATTTCTACTTCGATAAGTTCCCTTTCAAAGAATACGACCCTGCAGTGTTGTTTGCGAATGTTGGGGCTTGGTTGATGGATAACGATTCCGACCGTTTTCGCATTGAAGACCTAGACGACCCAGACGTAGATGTAGTGCTGGAAGATGATAACAACGCTGAAGTGCTGATTTCTGTGATTTTTGAAGAGCCGGTCAAAGTGACAGCAGACCCAAACGGGCCAATCCATTGGAATGGCCAACGCTGGAAGATTGAAGAGTACGAGATTTGGCATGCGGAAAGGCTATCAAATGTAGTTATCAAAAATGCTTGAGATACGGGCCGATAAACGCAGTTATCTGCGAGTAAAAGAGCAATTCGAGCTGTTAAAGCTTGATAAAAAAGCCAGAGCAAGAGTGTTGAAAGAGCTTGGTAAATACATCACCAAGACGACCAAAAAGAACATTCGAGCACAGCGTGACCCAGACGGTAAACCGTGGCCAAAGCGGAAAAAAGGTAGGCGCAAGATGCTTAGAGGCTTCACCAAGAAGTTAAAGCATTTTCAAAAAGACAATAACCGAGTTTTGGTTGTTGGGTGGCCCTCAAGAAGAGGCACCGTAGCGCTGGCTCATCACACCGGTGAAGCAGAGAAAAGCGGTTTGCAGCAGAGGTTCAAGCAAGCCAAGAAAGCGAAAGAACCTAAGAAAACCGACCCGGCAACGAGAGAGCAAGCCAAAGAGCTCCGTGATTTAGATTATAGGCTACCGACACAAGGACGGCAGAAACGAGGCAGAAAGCCCACGTTAAAGTTTATTACTCAAAACATGACGGTAGCAGAAGTCGCCAAATTGATTAGCGACTTGGAAAACAAACAGCCTGCTCGTAAGTGGGCAGTCGATAGAAAAGAACGCCGATTGATCGGAATAAGCCCTAAACGGGCAGCAATGATTATTAAGCGCGAACTTAAACGAAACAGGAGCAACTAAATATGGCATGGCCTACCGTCACTATTAACATTCTGAACATGATGCGCGGCCCGATTCCGGGCGTTGAATTTCACTTTCTGTTTGTTGTGTACGGCACAGTCTCAGGAACAGAGCGCAACCTAATTATGGTGGACAACACCACCGATTTTGAAAAAAGCACATTCGATAACATAGACGATGTGCACATGCTCACGCTAAAAGCGGCTCAGTTGAACGGGAAACAGAACTGGACTGCAGGTGTGATCGTCTTAGGTCAAGCAGACAGTTGGCAAGACGCTGTTTTAAAAGCCAATGAAACATCAAGCTTTGAAGCCGTTGTGCTTGATAAGCCTGATACAGGCACATCGACTCTTGAAGCTGCCGTCGCTTTACGTACCAAACTGAAAAATACGCTCGGGCGTGAAGTATTCATGATCTGCTCTTTGCCAGGTATCAATGATGATGAGACTAATGGGGAAACATGGGCAGGATGGCTGGCAGCGACAGTCGCAATACCAAAGACCATTTCAAATGAATACATCACCGTTGTCCCTCAAGTTCACAAAGCCAACTCAACAGTCGGCATTTACGCTGGCCGATTAGCAAATCAAGAAGTATCGATTGCTGATTCCCCTGCTCGAGTAAAAACTGGCAGCGTATTGGGCAGCACGGAATTAAAAACAGATAAAGACGGCAAGCCGTTGGAGCTGGCAACCCTTAAAGCACTGGAAGCTGATCGAATTTCGGTTCCAATGTGGTATCCAGATTATCCGGGGCAGTATTGGACAACGGGCCGCACATTAGATGCCCCGGGCGGTGACTTTCAAGATATTCGTCATATCCGTGTTGCGATGAAAGCGGCGCGTAAAGTTCGTGTGCGTGGTATTGCTCGAATCGCTGATCGTGAGTTCAATTCAACGCCGGGCAGTGAAGCAAACGCAAAACTCTATTTTACCCAAGATCTGCGCGAAATGGCGGTAGTAACGAAAATCGGTGATTACGAGTTCCCCGGTGAAATCAAACCGCCAAAAGATGAAGACATCACCATCACTTGGATTAACAGTGAAGAAGTGGAAATTCTGCTCGCTGTTACGCCTTATGAATGCCCAGTAAAAATTACCATGGGCATCATGCTCAACAAACGACTAGGAGAGTAATCAATGCATGCTCGTTATTCAGGTCGAAGCTTCGACATAAATGTGCTGGGTGTTCTGGTTCATGTGGAATCGGCAACAGCAACCATCAATGATGAATCAGCCGTTGATAAATCGCGTGGGGTACCAACGGGCTTTACTCATGGTGCAGTTGGCTGTGATGTGGAATATGAGTTTGACTTGAACAACTTCCGCAAACTGCAACAAAAAGCACGTGAAGCTGGTAGCTGGCGTGGAATCAAACCTCACGATTGCATGTTCTATGCAAATACAGGTGACGATGAAGACAAAGTTGAGTTGTTCGGTGTCAAGCTTCAAATCTCTGATCTACTCAGTGTCGACCCAAACAGCAGTGATAAGACTAAACGCAAACTGAAAGGGTTTGTGACAAGCCCGCTCTTTGTCCGTATTAACGGTATTTCATACCTGAGTTCAGACGACACACGCGGCCTAGTTTAAGCCTAACCAGAGAGGTAACGAATGCCGGATTTTATCGACCATGCCAGTAGTAATGAAGCCAAATTCACCGAAATGGCGATTGCTAGCCAACTTAAACGGTCAGTGCTGGCAGCAAAACAAGAAAGCGCGAAAGAGTGCTACGAGTGTGGCGATGAAATCCCAGAAGCGCGTCGAGTTGCTATAGCGGGGTGTCGTTACTGTGCATCTTGCCAAGCCGAGCGGGAGTGACGGAATGAAAGACTGGTACGACAAAATAACCAGCGGAATTGCTTATATCGTGTCATTGACAGGTATGACTATTAGCAAACTGACATTTGAACAGTGGTACTTCATATTATCACTTGTCATTGGTATTGCGGCTCTAGGGCTGAATTACTGGCACAAACGCGCGATGCAGCGTATTGCAAGCGAAAAAGGGGTGGCACTAAGTGAAACTGACTAAACGAATTATTTGCTCTGTCGCTGCTGTGATCGGTTTGGTGACAGGTGGTGTGACACTGAACAGTTCAGAACTCCCAACTGGCACCGTGACGATTTCAGGTGTGCAAGTTGGCGAGCTAAGAACTAGCCCTATTGGTTTGGAAATTATCGGTGATGCTGAGGGGTGCAGACAAGACCCGTACACATGCCCAGCAGGGCTCGTAACTAATGGCATTGGTAACACTCACGGCATAAATGACCAAGTGGTGTCGTTGGAGCAAATTGCTACCGACTGGGTGAAGAACTTGCAGCAGGCTGAACAATGTATCAGTCGTGCAGAGGCAGATTCTGGCAAGCAGATGTCACAAGGTCAGTTCGATGCATTCACTTCTTTTAGCTTTAACACTGGCTGTACTCGATTTATGCGAAATCGTGATGGTAGTGAAACGCAGATTTATCGCTTTATTAAGCAGGGTGACTTTACGAAAGCCTGTCATGAGTTGCCACGGTGGGTTTATGGCGGTGGTGTGACGTTGAAAGGTTTAATTGACCGCAGGAATAAAGAATATGATCGCTGCCTTTCCATTCAAAAGCATCAAATGGATTAAGTGGCTAGTTATTGCTGCAGTGGGGGTTGCCATGGTGTCGATGTGGTTAATGTTGAAAGCGAGTAAGTCAGAGCAGGCCGCTTTGAGGGCTCGTTTAGATAATGCGTTATCAATCAATCAAGTTAGCCAAGCAACCATTGAAACACTCACTCAAGAAAACAGTGATGCAAATCAGTTACTGGTTGATAGAGCAAAGCTGCACAGCACGATAGAGGAACAGCTCAATGAAGACATTGAAATGCTTCGAGGTGAATTGGCCGATGATGAGTGTTATCAAAAGCCTTGGCCTAGTGATGTTGTTAACCGGTTGCGCGAACCGTACTGAGTTGGTTGCAACTCAAGTTGTTGTCAAGTTCCCCCCTGCTGGGCTGATTGTCCCGTGTCATAAACCCGACATCAAAGGCACTAGCCCGTTAATAACCGCGAGTGAAGATGTACCCAAATTAAAAGCGGCCCTGAGTAAATGCGCACAGCAAGCCGAAGATTATTTGCAATGGCGTGCCAAGCACGAAGCTAAGCACACAAAAGACGAAGAGAGAATAAAATGACTAAACCTGTTTTCACATCAAAACCTGTAGTTGTGGCCATCGGTGGTACTGATTTCGAATTCACACCAACGGTGCAAGATGCGAACAACCATACCAATGACATGATGCCAAATAACAAAGTGGCTCCTGCGTACACGTATTTGACTCGCACTGTTAAACAAGAACAGAAAGATGCGCTGATCGAGTTACTTGATAGCGTGCCCGGTCTAACCATTGAGCTGTTTGCAACGGTGAGTAATGCCTCTAAAGGTGGCATTGAAATCTCACTAAAAAAATAACTGACAGGGCAAAGCGGATTGAAGATAACCCACTTGAACAAGCCTTTGCCCTGCGTCGTCATTTTCTACCCAATGAACCCGACGACGAACAAAGTTTAAGCCGCGCTATCTGGCTCGATAAAAACCAGTTTGAACGCAGCGAGCGAGCAGTAATGAGCGCAATTAGTCGATTGTTTAGTAATTAGTTGAAATCAAGAGCGGGTAGCATTACGCAATGAGTATGGAAAAGCTATTAATGCATGTGGCACTGGTTGACCAAGTCACCAAGCCACTGCAAGGCATTACCAAACAAGTGCAATCTTCCATGGATGCAGGCAAGCAAGGCATGCAGAACATGGCGACAGGTGGTGCAGGTTTGGTGGCGACTGGCTTTGCTATTCAAAACGCGTTGATGCCTGCCATTGAAATGGACAGAAAACTAGGCGAAGTGAAATCTCTGGGTGTTACTGATGATGCGTTAAAACAGTTGCAAGCAACGGCTCTAGATTTTGCTGCTGAGTACGGGAAATCAGCAACTGAGTTTGTTGATGCTTCCTATGATATTCAATCCGCTATTGCGGGGCTAAGCGGTGATGAGCTTTCCCAGTTTACTAAAGCTTCGGGTGTGCTTGCTGCTGCGACTAAAGCCGACACGGCCACTATTACCAGTTACATGGGCACCATGTACGGGATATTTAAGAACCAAGCCACGGAAATGGGTAGGGGTGAGTGGGTTGAACAGGTAGCAGGTATGACGGCAAGTGCCGTTCAAATGTTCAAGACCACGGGTAGTGAAATGAGTAGCGCCTTTACTCGTGTGGGTGCTAACGCCACATCGGCTGGTATTGCGATGTCTGAACAAATGGCGGTCTTAGGGACATTGCAAGCCACAATGAGCGGAAGTGAAGCAGGTACCAAGTATAAAGCGTTCCTAGCTGGTGTTGCTAATGCTCAAGACAAGCTCAATTTGTCTTTTACAGACAGCCAAGGGCAAATGCTGCCTATGCTGGATATTCTCGATAAGTTGAAAGGTAAATACGGTGACACACTCAGTGTAGCCGAAGCTGCCGATTTGAAAAAAGCATTTGGCTCAGAGGAAGCCGTAAGCATGATCAAGTTGCTTATGGCTAATACTGATGGTTTAGCAGGAAGCATAGAAACACTTGGTCAAATACAGGGCATGTCAAAAGCTGAACAGATGGCAAGTGCAATGACTGACCAATGGGAACGGCTCGAAGCCTCATGGTTTGCCGTTCGTGCTGCTGTTTTTGGTGCCATTCTTCCGTCTATCAATGCCATTGTGGGTTCAATGGCTAATGGCTTGGTTTATATCACTGGCTGGACGGATGAATTTCCGTGGCTAGCTGAAATTCTGGGTTATGTCGCCATTGCGGGTTTATCCCTTGGTGGCGTGGTCGCAACACTCTCGCTTGCTATGGGTATTGGTCAAATGATGTCTGCAGGTTGGGCCGTCACCATGACGGGCTTAAACGGCATCATGAAACTGCTACGCATTACCACAATGGCAAGCACCGCCGCCGCTTGGTTATTTAATGCCGCTTTATGGGCGAACCCAATCACTTGGGTAGTGGCTGGTATTGCACTGCTCATTGGTGGTGTAGCCGCTGCAATCTATTGGTGGGACGACTTAACCGCAGCATTCAAAGATACGGCTTGGTTTGATGTGATTGCCGGATCTATTGAGGGCATTGTTGACCTGCTGAACATGATCCCCGGTGTGGATATTGAACTGGGTAGCAAGGTTAACACACCAGAAGTGAGTGCAGCCGTTCAAGCAGAGCGCAACGCACCTACCTCTATTCAGCCAATGGCGTTCGACGCACCAGAAATGCCAACGGGTAACGGTGGCAGCATTGCCGAATACAAACAGCCGGGAGCAGTGCCAACACTACCGCCAAGCATGGTTCAAAACGTAACGACGACCCATAAACCGCAAGGCGGCAACATGAACTCATACGGTGACGTTTACATCACGGCACCAAATGGAATTACACCAGACCAGTTAGCCGAATGGGATGAACTCAATGCCGGATAGCCATTTATCAGAACGAAAAAAATACATCGACATCAAAGTGATTGACGGCGGTTGGGATATGGATGCAGGTCAACAGCCTGCCGAATGCAGCGATTTATACAGCATCGCCCAAGATATTAAGCACGCAATTATGGAATCGGGTTTGGCCCGTCAATTAGTTGCTGAACGTAACCCAGCATTGCGCGCTGACGTGCTAGTGCAGATTGAACAGTTAGCCGAACGTGATGTGAGAGTCGTTCCAGGTACTGCCACCGCAACCGAGTTAGAAGCGGGTGATATCACATTAACCGCAACGGCGTACAAATATGGTGATCTAGAACTTTCGACTGGGGAGAACGGCGCATGAGCAAACGACCAAGCATAGATTTTATTAAGATTTTAAGCGAATCGGGTGTGCCGGTTATCGAAGATGAATTCGAAGCCAAGTTAAAACAAGAAGTGGTTGGGGCTGGTAGTAAAGTATCCAATGACTCTGAAATGTCACCGTTTTGGCGATGGGTTCGTGCGGCTGTTGTTACGCCGTGTGTGTGGCTAATAAGAACGCTACTAGCAGAACACATCATGCCCAATATGTTTGTAGCGACTGCCGAGCGTTGGGCTTTAGTGCTGAAAGCTTGGGAACATAACATCGAACCGAAAGACGCAGAGAAGACAAAAGGCAATATTACATTAACCAAGGCGAACGCAGCTGATGCGGTCACGATAGAAGCGGGTAAAGTGGTTCAAACCCTGCCGATTGATAGTGTGGTGTATCAAGTGCGTGTGCTTGCTGAAACGGTCATCGGGGTTGGACTGCTAACAGGAAAATTACCGGTTGAAGCATTCGAAGCAGGTGCCGCTTTTAACTTACCTGCCGGTTACTTCAATATCATTCCAGAAGAGATTCCGGGCATTGTCGATGCGGTTAACGAAGCGGACTGGATAACCCAATTGGGCGCAGACGCTGAAAGCGATGAAGAACTGGCACTGCGTATTCAGAATGCTTTCACCAGTTCGGGTGAGTGGCACATTGATGATGTTTACCGCTCCATTATTTCCAGTGTTGCCGGGATTCGTAGCGATAACATCTATTTCAAAAATACAGGTGACGTGACACCGGGCACGGCAGAAGCATTGATCTTGATGGAAGTTGGCGCAACACCGCAGCCCGTTCTTGACCAGTTAAATGATTACATTATGACGAAAGGGTATCACGGGCATGGTGATGTACTGACTTGCAAAGCCATTCCCGATACTGAGCACGTTGTGATCGCCGATGTTGTTTTAGTCGAGAATTTGGACGATTCAACCAAAGCGAACGAGTTGCTTGAAATCGAAGGCCGCATCAGGGCAGCATTTCGTGAAACGGCCGCTTATCCAGAAATGACCCGCGCAAAACCAAAAAGCCGCTTCAGTCTTTCTCTGCTTGGTACTGAAATTCACACCCATATGGCGCTCGTCGAATCGGTAAAGTTCACCGTAGGCGGAAATATTCAAGAGGACATTATCAGCGACTTAGAGCAGCCACGTTTGAAAACGCTAACGGTAAGGTCGTAAGCCATGTCTGAACATCAAAACTACAATCAACAGCAACATGCACCGGAGTTACCGGAAACGGTTATTCCATGGTGGCAAGATGGCAGCACCACATCGGAAGATATCAAAGAGCCGCACTTTCTATCAAAAGGCGTATTCGCATTCTTCAAAATAGTTTGGGGTTGGTTGCTGTTCCCACTTCGCCAAATGGATGCACTAACATGCAGTGAAAATGCATTAGAGCTAATGGCTTGGGATAGAGACATCAAACGCTTTGATAGTGAGCCACTTGAGCTATTTCGTAAGCGAGTGAAATACGCTGCGGTGAACGCAAAAGACGCTGGCAGTGTTGCAGGGTTTAAGCGAATTTTCGAAAGGTTAGGCATTGGTATCGTGGCGTTTAAAGAGCGTGAATATGCAGTGCAGTGGGACGTTTGCACCATCGAACTAACAGACGGTGATATTTCAAAGAACACAAAGTTAGTTCAAACACTGATTGAACAGTATGGACGGACGTGTCGCCGCTACCGTTTTCAAGTGACGTTCCAGGAAACCTTAACCGTTGCCAGTGGTGAGTTCTCACACAATTTCAACCTGTTTATAGCAGAGACTAAGCAAGCCGTTGAAATGAACGTGAAACCGCAGGCCGTTGAACATCAACAACAAGTATTCATTGCCAGCATCTAGTTGGTAAACATTTTTATAGCAAGTTAAAGCTAACAGGGGAGGTACCCAATGAGCCAAACGGCAATCCCGCTCGAATTTGGGCGTTACTTGCAAAATCAGATCAGTCTTGGTCATGGGCCAGACATGAATGAAATGATTTTTGCGCACATTCCGGGGCTAGACCCAAGCCAACCAATTGACCGAAATAATGGTTTGCCTAATGTTTCACTATGGGTTCATCAACAAGATATCGACCAAGTGGGCAAGCTTGGTGATAACGCATTAGTCTATTCAGTTGTGATTCCTAGCAGCGTTGCAGAGTTTACCTTTAACGCGATTTATCTGCGTGACAAGAATGTGCCGAATTCTTGCGGGATGGTGGTGTATAAAGCGGAAGAGACCAAAGAAAACGGGATGGCGAGTACTAAGTCATTAGTGCAAGCCTATGACGGAGCCGCGCAAATTGCTGGAATTACCGTTGATGCTTCAACTTGGCAGATTGACTATCAAGCCCGTTTGAAAGGCATCGAAGAAGACCACCGTTTGGCTTGTTTAGATAGCTACGGTCACACGGCCTTTGTTGATGGCTTCGACGTTACCCAACAAGCGGATACGAACAAATACCAAGTGACACCGGGTGTTGTTTATGTCGGCGGTTTACGTGGTGTGTTAACGGGCGAAGTGCTGCAAACTATCACCACTAAACCCAACGGTTTATATGTAGATGTCGTTCGCCAAGGTACCGCGCTGTCAGTATGGGAAAACAAAGTTACGATTGCAGTTTCTGAAACCGAGCTAACCGATTATGTCGACGGCAACGGTGATAATCACTATGTCGCAAAGCTGGCCGGAATTAATGCTGATGGTTCGGTGATTGATTGGAGGGTTAAAGGTGGTTTGGCATTAGCAGAACTACAAAGCAATGCTGCAACAGACGGAGATATAGACTCTAAGTCGAGTTCACATAAGCATGTCAAACTTCCTCAGCTATGGAGAGCTTTTGAGCAAAGAAATGTAGTACATGAAGTGACTCGAAATGAAAATGTACTGCTTCCCGCTGGGAGTCCGGTGCAACTTACTTGGAACAGTGTTAAGCATAATCCCTCCAATATTTTCGAACCCGGTTCAAATCTATTTAGAGCTAAAAAAGAAGGGTGGTATGACGTAAGGGGCTTGATTCACTATACGCCAGTATCAGGTTCTCCTACGGTTTATATTCACGCTTTAGTCAATGGAGTTTTGGACGGAAACTCAAGGTCTGGAGCGGGTGGAGCTGGAAGTGGATTAAATGCCATTGGTGTCAGTGCCAAAGTGTACTTGATGGTTGGAGACACGTTAGGTTTATATCTGTTTACGACGGCTCAAATAAACCAGAACACGTTTGATGATGATGATCATAATTTCTTCCAGTTAATCTACAAAGGGAAATAGTGCATGATTTGTTTACAAACAGCGTTGATACATATGTTTCCAGAAGCGAATCTGCCTGATGTTTATGGCAATGGCGGTGACTGGAAAATAGCTAGTAATGGCAAAGAAGCGGAAATTATCGAATGGAATCGAGATGACCAGAAACCATCATATATAGAGTTAGAAAAAGCGTACAAAGAAGCAGTTACTAAATCTATAGAGTTACAAAGAATACAAATTGAACGAGAATGGCGGGATGTTAACTTGTCAAAAGTACTTTCTCGAATTGACCAATACGAAAAAGACCAAAACTATCCAGAGAACTTGAGAACTTCTCCAATACAGTCACATGATGATTTTTTGTTACTGCTGAATGATCGTAAAGTATTGAGTGATTATCCAAGCGCCATAGATTTTCCTTTCGGAGAAAGGCCGTTATTGTCGGGACTAACTGAATGAGTTGGAAGCAATCCCCACTTAGTTGGCCTAGCAGCTCACAATCAATTCAAACCAGTGCCGAGCAAGTAACAGATCAAATCGGCACAACGATGAATGATGCAGTTAGCCGCTTAACTAACCTTGAAAGTGACGCCAGTTATGGGCATCATTCTTTAAGTGAAGATGCAAGTGCGTTGCTTGGGTTACGTGGTGATCTTGAATCTTTGTTGAGAACAGGCACTGTACTAACCGCCACCCCTTATCAGTTTCAAGTGGGTACCAAGATGGATTCGGGTTGTTACCTGAACCCACAGGCAGCAGTCAAAGTGTTAGCTGGTAAGTTGCGTGATCATGCTGATAAGTATCGACCAAATGGCAATCTTCATTGTATTGCGCTTATGGTGACCGCTTCACAATTAGCACAGTTCGCTAATCAGTTGGCGGATCTTGTTTCCGTGTTTCCTTTATCAGATTGGTGTCAGGTGGCTAGGCAAACTCAAGCATTAGTGACCAATGAAACCGATAAGCTTCGCCAATCTGCTGCAATCGTCCAACCTCGCTTTAAACCCATAGCGAAACTCAATGCCAATCCATTACATGACGCTTTGC
This sequence comes from Vibrio minamisatsumaniensis, assembly GCF_050337445.1. Classification (NCBI taxonomy): domain Bacteria; kingdom Pseudomonadati; phylum Pseudomonadota; class Gammaproteobacteria; order Vibrionales; family Vibrionaceae; genus Vibrio; species Vibrio minamisatsumaniensis. The sequence goes on from NZ_JAKJSY010000031.1 coordinate 27,077, forward strand.
ATTGGCAGGGGGCACAAATCGCCACGCTAGAATCATTAGCTGATGATGCAAGCAACGTGATCGGTAAGTTGCAGGCACTGGCAGCAAAACGAGCCAGTAAGCTGAGCGATGTCAAAGCCCAGATAAATGCACTTAAAAACCTAACAGGCAGTGTTTACGCTTTTTCTGTTACTGGGAGTGCTGAAAGTATTGCAACACAGATTAGCCAAGCGGTTACGCCAAACAATCATCAATTCACCGTGGCGAGTTTATTGCTGAGCCATGAACCCATGACATTTTTTGAAGAACTGCTTTGTTAGATAAAGCTTTGGTAGGAGGCAAGTTATGTTAGCTCTCGATGGTGTGCCGGTTAAATTAGACTCGATGAAAGTTGAAATGTCGATGGAGTTAAAAGACCAAGACATGAGCGGTCAATCATCGGGTACCGATACGGCAGAGCAAGGCGATAAAGGCAAGAAACTGACCTTTAGTGGTCGTGTCCCTTTCACACGCGTAGAAACGCTCACTCAATTGTATTCGCTTGCTTCGGACAAAGACGAATCCAATACACGCCGGGTTTATCGGATTGGTAATGATATTGCGTTGGCACTTAAGATTCGCAACGTGAAATTCACTGGCCGTATCAATGCGAGAGAGCATGAAACCTTACAAGCTTGGAATGTTTCTTTTGAACTGCGAGAGCACAACAGTGTAGCAGAGCAAAAAGAGCAACGTGCCAAAGAGCAAACCAAACCAGAACAACGAGAAAATACACGACTAAAACAGGCACTAAATAACGCAGAGGAAGCGACACAATGAAGCTAGAAAAACGCCTGTTTATCAGTGGTGAAGAAGTCAAACTGGTTAGTAACATGGTGAGCCTAAAGCTATCACTAGGCAGTGTTGCAATCTTCGAAGTTGAAACCAAGGAAAAGCCAGAGCAGTTTGCGTCTGTACGTTTTGATATTGGTTACGAGAATAAAACCGCCCCTTGGTTTGAGGGGTATATTGACAAAGTGCAACCTGCAGCAAATGGCTACCATAAGATTACGGTTAAAGAATTGGCTGGCATTTTGTCTAAACGTTGGGCGGTTAGCCTAGAGCACCCAACCGCAGAGCAGGTGATCGGCGTTCTTTCAGATTTGACAGGTCTTGAGTTCAATTTGCCTGATGCTGATTACATCACAACCACGATTCCAAACTTTGTTTGCCAAGGAACTGGCTACCAGTGTTTAGAGCAAATCGCCAAGGCGTTTTCTATTCCTGATTGTGTTTGGTTCCAACATACTGATCAGGTGGTTTACTTCGGTTCGTATCAAGATAGCCACTTCAACGACAAACCTATGCCTATACCGGAAGAGTTCACCAGTCGCCAAAGTGGTAACAGTGTCACCTTTGTTCCGTTCCCTATGCTAAGGCCGGGCAGAGTCATGAACGACAAGCGAGTTAATCGAGTTGATTTGATTCAAGACGAAATGACCGCTTATTGGAAGACTGAACAATCAGAAGTGCCGCCAAAGAAACGTGAAACGCTGCAGAACTTCCCAGAGTTGGCAGCAGGTTTTCATTTGCCTAAGTTTGGCCGTGTTGAGGCAGTAAGAGACACAGCGACAGCCGGGCAGGTTGCTGACCCATTCCGCCCGAGGTTTGCGGTAGATGTTCAGGTGCTTGATGAAAACTTAAACCCTGACATTAATGTGCCTGTCTATCGTTCGATTCCATTGCCTGTTCATATGAGTGGGCATGAATCTGGATTGCTGTCTTACCCTCTAGAGGGAACATTAGTTGAAATCGCTTTCGCTTATGGTCGCAATGACAGACCTATCATTCGTGGTGTTTATGGCCGTGAATATGCGTTGCCGTCAATAGAGCCAGGGGAACAACTGCAGCAGCAACGTGAAGAGGTAAGCAATCGAATTGATGCAGCAGGAAACACCACCCAGCAAACCGACCAAGCGCAAAACCAAAAAGCATTCGAAAAGCTAGACCAAGCAGAACGCTATCGTGGTGAATTTGGTAAGCACCATATTTTAGTTGATGAGCACAGCATTGAAGAAGTGATCGGCAAAAAGCTTATTGAAGCACTAGGCGCGATTAACCTAATAGCAGGTGATGACATCGTTCTCGGCAGCTTGGGCAACATGCAAACCGCGACTGCAGGCGAATTGGTGGAGACTATCGGCAAAGTTCGCCGAAGTATTGCTGCAGAACACCAATGGCTACAAGCGCCCAAAACATGGATTGGCTCAAAAGAAGAGAACGTGCTGATTTTGCTGTCTGAACTTATGCAGGTAGTGAAAGAACTAGCTGATACGCTAGCAACTCATACACATAGTGGTGTAATGGCTGGCCCTGCAACAACCAAAGCACCAGTTCAGGTGAGCGCTATTACAGGGCATAGTTCGGATAGCTCAAAACTGAAGGGACGAGTGGATTCGATAAGTCATGCCGAGTAAGTTCTGCTAAGCACTTCGATAGTTTTGAGGGAAACTATCGGCAATAAAGCATAAAGTCTTTGTATAGTTAAGTTTATTTATATGTTTTATTTAGTTCACTAAGTAACGCGATTGGTTGATTTTTTACAATATCGTCAACCCATTCGGAGTTCATTTTTACAACTTCTGAAGCTTCAATGTATTTTTCAGGGAAATCAATGATGTCTTGCAGTGATTCTTTTAAATCGCGCACGATAATTTTACCATTATGGGATTCGGCCTGTGTAATTGCTATATCAGGAATGCTACCCCAAGATTTATACATGGCAAGAATATCCATTATGTCTTTATATGGTTCTTGTAACTTCCTATCTGAGTTTGATAGCAATTTTGTATAGAAGCATGACCTTTGATCTAAGTATGGTATTGGGAATTTTGTATCACACTGGATTGGTGTAAGTTCGTAGTTATCAAAACTTACGAATTCGAGTTTGATCAGAGTCTCTTGGTATTTTATAAAAACACGAACACCATAACGATTGGCCATGATCTCTCTAGCGTATTCGAATTGTTCATGGACTAAGCTACCTAGGCTGACGTTAGTAACCTGCTCTCGAACTGCACGATAAGATGCTTTATTTGGGCATAAAAAATCGATATCAATTGATTCTCTGAATTCATTGAGTTCTAAGGCAATTCGCGTTCCACCTCCAAAAGTTATTTGGTTTTCACAAAAAAAATCAGCGTTAAAGTTTTTTAACGCTGATTCAATAACTTGATGGTGCTTTATAGAGTATTGAGACATATTTAAATCGCAGGCATGAAACAACCATTACCGAATTCATTGATTAAGCGATCCAATAATTTTCTTTCATTTGGGTTAATTTTCTTTTGATCTACGAAAGCCCAACGCTTCTCATAGACGCTTAGCGCAACCTTAGGTGCTATAAATTTTATATGCATATCCCAAAGGAGCAAGTTTAGTTCATGGTATTCAGTTCTGTTTATATTGCCCATAATAAATGCTCCTTTATCGTTTATAAAATTGGTTGTTACTAACAGTATAGCTTTAATTCTTAACTTGTATGAACTTTTAAGAAGCTTCACTCTGTTAGGTTGGTGCGTAGCACCAACCTAACAGAGTGAAGCGACTAATTCAATACGGTAGCTGTCGATTTATGCCGTTATAGTACAGATTAGAGCGTTGAATGTACACATCACACTTGAAAAACACACATACCACCTCCAGTCCCCAGTAGAGCATACACACATGATAAGCTGCTTAGCAGCTTATCATGTGTGTATGCTCAGGTGTCAATAGCTATTTTCCCGATATCTGCCGATATCTGCCGATATTAAACGTTTGACAGCGATCTTTCACATCGTTAACCTGTAATGGCACTGGCAAAATCCAGTGTCGGGATTAGTACCCCGCAGTAACTTACGGCACATGGATGCCAGCGTTTTGCTGGTTTTTTTATGTGCGGCTTCGGCACACCTGAACATAGGCGTTTTACCTAAAAGACGTACTATCAGTATTATGGTGGGCTGGACGAGGGCGCTTCGGCGCGCCGTTTCGTAAGTGCGGTAGTACTAACCTTGTTCAGTTCACCACCCGAAGATTAGTACCTTTGGCTGGTGAGATAAAAATCACTTACGGAGGTCATTATGCCTAATACAACTTCCCTTACCCTGACTGTATCTGATCTTGTCTTTAATCAAGGTGAGAAAATTCGTACCACCTCCCTTAAAGTCGCAGAAGCTTTTAACAAGCAGCATCGTGACGTCATTCGTAAACTAAATAACCTAGAATGTTCAGATGAATTTAACGCGCGCAATTTTACGCACGTTGAATATCACGATAGAAAAGGCGAGTTACGCAAGGCGATAGAAATGACCAAAGATGGCTTAATTTTCTTGGTTATGGGCTTCACTGGTACGAAAGCCGCCCAAATTAAAGAAGCCTACATTAATGCATTCAACCAAATGGCTTGCCAACTCCGTAGCGCAATGCCAATACTTCCACCGTCTCAATATCAGCTGCCTGCAAGTCGATTACCAAACTTCTATGATTCTGGTTGGTTGCCTGCAAAGTACGAACGCTGCCAATCAGAAACCCATTGGACTTATCACATCAAATTCCAAATTCGACCAACTGGCGGAAAGTACTCCGCCAAATTCGAACTAGGAGTAGGTGGGAAAGGTGAAACCCAACCGTGGTTCTCATCAAGCGGTGCTGAGTTTATTGATAGCGGTTTTTACTTAGAGTATCGAGACATCGAAGAGTTGTGGGAAAACGTAAGGCTAGTATTAGAAAAGTATCGAGCGCATAGCCCGTATTGATAATAGGGCGGTCAAGCTCCCCCCGAACTTGACCTATCCAGACGCAGCAAGCAAAGGCGTTTGGGTTAGGTGTGCAAATAATGTACATTCTTACGGTTCGGTGTGTAAATGATTAATAGCTAACAAGCTGGTTTTCTACTTAGAAATGGCGACTGGATTTTAAATGTGTCGCCACTTTGTCGCCATTTTGTTCTTTGAACTTGTTTAAGTTATTGAATTTTAAGTTCTATTCTGGGTTGAAAATGTTATGTGGATTAACATTCATGAGGCCATTGCTCATAACGAGAAGACCATGGCTGAGAGCCCGAAAAAGGGCATGAGCATTGAGCGGGAAACGTTTCTGCTGCATTTGATAGCCAAAGAAATGCTTTAAACCCCCTAGTTTATGCTTGATACTCAAACTCAACCGTCAAATTAAAAAAACATAACGAATAAAACGAAATGCCCCCCAACGATTGGAGGGCATTTTTTATGAGGTAGAAGCCTTCTCTCTGTCTTAAATAAGCGATTTCTCACATAAGCGATGTTGCAAATAAGTTAGGTTCTAAATCGATTCACTTGACGCTCCAAGTGGTGAGCAACTTCAGTTAAGTCGTTCGCCGCACCTGAAATGCTGCTAACCGATTCTTGATTACTCTGTGCTATGGTATTGGCACCCTGCGCATTCTCACCCAATGACTTAGTTAGGCAATCTTGTTCATCAACCGAAGCCGCAATTTGGCTGTTGGCCTGATTCAAATCTTGAATATGTTGATTAATCACATGTAAGTTTTGAGAAGCTTGTTGCGCCTGAGTCGAAGCATCGGAAACCGTGCTGTGACTCGCTTTGATAGACTCTAATGCGTCTTTAGCACCACGTTGCAGTGAGGTGATCAGTTCATCAATCTGGCTTGCAGAATCTTGGGTGCGCTTCGCTAGAGTTCTCACTTCATCGGCTACTACGGCAAATCCACGGCCCTGCTCACCCGCACGAGCGGCTTCTATGGCTGCGTTCAATGCCAATAGGTTGGTCTGTTCAGAAACGCCTTTGATAACTTCAAGAATGGCACCAATGTTTATCGACTCTTTGTGTAGGTTGGTCACTTTCTGACTGCTGACCTGCATGCTTTCATCGGCACTGCCAATTTCGTGCAGGGTTTTGTCTACTTCTTTTAATCCCATTGCCACATTCTCAGTTGCTTGGTTTGCCACTTGAGATGCATGGTTAGCACTGGTGGCAATTTCTGAGGTGCTTGACGCGAGTTGATCAACGGCGGATGTAATATTGTTCATTTCATTGTTCAATTGTGTTGCGTTGGTCGAGCTGGTGTTGGTGACTTGATTGAGTGACTCTGACATCTCGCCAATCCGTACACTAGAGTGGTTTACTTGCCCAACGATATCTCGCAGAGACTCAATGGTGATGGCCATGTTGGTCAGCAATTCGCCAATCTCATTTTTACTCTCGATGTTCACTTCAACGTTCAGGTTACCCTGAGAAAGTTCGTTAGTGATCCGTTTAACCTGATCGATGCCTTTGGTTATCGATCGAGTCACCAAAACCGCACTCGTCATACCAATGATCAAAGCCACACCAGTCAGCAAGATGATGATTTGAATGGAGCGTTTTTTGCTGGCTTGCAGTTTTGGCGTGAGTGCTTGTTTCTGTTGTTCAAGAATACTCTGGGCATCCGCTACCGCGATGGCTAAGCTGTTGCCAATTGAGACAAGGGTTGCTTCTCTTTGGGTGTTTTCAATCATCTGTTGATGAACGAGTTCAAAGCCTTTTTCATACGCTTCGCGTTGGTTAGAAAAGTCTTTAATCAGTTCACTTTGATAAGGGGAGGATTGAAGAGACTCAATGTCACTCTCTATACCTGGTAATGCATATTCAAAGATATCTTTACCGGCTTCATAAGTTTTAAGATTGTTGTTATTTGAGTAATTTAACACGGTGATTTTGGCGAGGAGAAAATTCTCCATCAGCATGCCCGCGTACAAGCTCGCATTTGGGTCATTGTTGTTGTAAGACTCATACAATAAGCTCTGAGCGGCTTTGAGTGCGTTGGTTTCTCTTTGGACCATATCGACGTTCACGAGTTTGTCGATGAGTAACTGACTCTGTTTCATAGAGCTATAAGCCGCATCGAAGGCTTCAACACTGTCTTGCACTAACTGTAGGCTCGATAAGCTATCATTTTTGGTGGAGGTTTGGAGAAGCTGGTTCAACAGATCATCAATGGCGAGTTTACTTGCTTGATAATTCGTTTCATATTGCTTATCCAATGAGTCTATATAACGTTCAGAGGCTAAACGCATCTGAAGAAAGTGCACTTGGATGTTACCTGATAGTGTCGTTTCATGGCTAAGTTCACTGTATTGACTAAAGCCTTGCGACAAGGTTTGGATGCCTTTGTAACTCACAACGCCGGAAATGACGAAAAAGAGCAAGCAGATGGCATAACCTAGCTTAATCTTGAGTGCTATAGAAAGGTGGCGCATAACTATCCCTATATTGACCTGATTCCTTCGCTGCTGAGTATTTCATAAAATAGTATTTCAGGCAGAATTAAGTGAATGGTTTGTGTGATAAGTAACGCTTTGGTTGGGGAGGTGTTGCTTTTTTGTTCTTCGGTGAGTGCTATATTTAAGTTCGTCATTGGTAGGAGTAAGCACTTATGTTCGTACATAAGAAGTGAGTTAAACAAACCCTGAATCTAGATTGCTAACGGACAGACTCCAGCGCTGAGTTGATACAAAAACGCGAGCCGCCTGGCTTAAAGCCGAAACGTCTCGCGAGAATCGTGTGGGTTTTGTTACCGTTTATACATAGACGGGTTGTGTTAGATACACAATGCAAAAATACCGATGATCATTAAAACGATCGTGGCGTACCAGCCATATTGTGACGTTTTATCGGCTACGAAAACCTTGATATAATTGATTTCCTCATGTGCTGTTGCAATAAACTCAGCGGCGTTAATCGATAATTCACGATCAGTATCTTTGAGGTCTCGTTGTAGTTTTTTAAAAACCTCATCAATAAAGGCTTTTGTTTCCGAAGCAGATGAATTAGCACCTAAAGTTAGGCTATTCCATACTGCCATTCGCGATTCATATTCGCTTTCACTGACACAATTAAGCACGCGTAAATCATACTCTCGTTTGTTACGCTCTTTCCCTAATCGGTCAGGGCAAATATTTCTTAATACGTTCACGACAAATTTTCCAACAGGTTTATTTAGATATAGAAAAGCGCTCAAAGAGGGCTCATAAACTGGTGCGAATCGATGTTCAAAAAGTGATCTATTTAAAACTGAAATAAACGACAACATACCGGTGTCACTTACATCGGAGATTTGAAGTTTGGTTTGTCATGTCAAAGAACGGCTGCGGCTTATTCATTTTTTGTTGCTGTTTTTTCTTCACAGCGCTCAACTTGAGGTGACCAACCCTTTGGGTTCGCATAGTAGTGATGTCACTTTGGGACATCAACTAGGGTGTTTTATCCACACGACAAAGATATTTATCGGTAAGATGAGCAGAAATAAGGTAGTGCTGACGAATCCAAGACCAAGGTGTCTGGATGAAGATATCTAACGATTATGACCAACAATGGTATGATCGCGGGCTCAGCACCATAAGTGATAAAGAATAGGAAACAGAATGACCAACCTTACACAACAGCAAGAAGCTGCAATGGCGGCGTTCAAGGAGAACTTACACCTGCCAAATGGTGGTTTTCATAAACTGATTATCGAGCTAAGTAAGGAATATCAGCTGCCTTTCCAAAAAGTGCGTGGCGTTTTAAAGAAAGCTCAAAAAGATGTGGAACGACAGATACGAGAAGACTTTACCAGTGTTAACGATGTCGTACTAAGCCAAGCTCACTGGGTGAACATCATTAAGTCAAAACTCGTTGAGCTAGCGAAAGATAACCAAACGATCATGGATAAGCTGCAACAAAACCTCAAGTATCAAAAAGTGTTGTCGGCAACCGAGGGTTCAATCGCAAGCGAAGACCAACGTGACGAGTTGATTGAAGAATTGATTCAAGCTTATGAGAAAGAGGTGTTCAAACCGTTACTGGCGATGCTGCATACCACAAAGCTGTATTGGACGTTAATGCTGGTGGATGAGACATGTAAGATGAATGAGGAGAATCGTGAAAAATTCAATGATTACCCTCAACACATGCAAGCTGCAGAACACTTATATACTCTTGATCAGAAGTTAAGGTCGATGCCGTTAACTTATTAGTCCATGAATGCACTGATAATGACTCATTGGTGATTCAGAGTTCGATATAAGTTGGTTTCAATAGAAGTACGATAACCTAGCTAGCGTTAGCCGCGTGTGAAATGCAAAAAGGGCTAGGTTTCTGAACGGTTTTACTTCTACTCTATTTTGTTCTGCTAGAGCGAATTGAGGGTGACATCTTTTACATCTTTGGGACTAGGCGGTGTTGCTTTCTGTCGCCTTTGGAAAATGCTATAGGAGTGTGAAATGTCCTAGGGTGTTTCCGTTGCCTGAAACGATAGTTCCGATGCTTTCTCGTTCATTAAATTCAAAGTCGATGAGATAACTGTGGTGGTGTAGCTTGGGCAATATGTGGCGGTGAAGTATATCGCTATTGAGCTGTCGAATCTCGGTGACCCATGAAACTTCTTCTCGGTATAAGTCTATTTTGATTTTGAGCATTTATTACCTTTTAGTTTATTAACGGTTTTTTCGCGTGATAGTTGGTACCAATGGGTTTGTCGTGTTGTTCTGCGTGACATAATTGTGCCTTGTGTTTATTACATTTGTATTTAAGTTGTCGATCTATTTTTAATTTGCTCAAAAGAAAGCAAAGGATGAATAGAACGGTAGTAGGATCGAATTTAAAGCTATTGAATGACTATCTAGGTGAAAGCTGACGCAGAGAGGGTGTAACGAGGGAATCGAGAACTGTCTGTGTGGAACTTGGACTTACTTTAGCATTAACAGCTCTTTAAACAAGAGCCAATTGGAGGATGATACGCGTATTTTTTGAAATGGCAAGTCCATTTTAAATTAATATGAGATTTGGCCTAGCTGTTTACGTTTTGTTTGATTAACTCAATGACCGCATCGTACCTGTGTGGCAGTTTTTGATTTCTTTTCTGAACCAAATACAAGGTCTCCTCAACTTCAACCTTGGGCGGCACAACGTGCAGTTTGTCTCTTTCTGGAAAGTGTTCAACCGCACTAGCCGGTAACACGGTAAAGCCCAACCCTTTTGATACTGGCAGTAAGATCTGGTGAAGTTGATTGATGTAGCCAGACTTTGGTATCTCATTAACGTTGATACTCGCAAGATCCTTATCCCCACATAAGTCAAAATATAAAGACAGATAGTGAGCCGAATCTGGGTGTGCAATGAGGCCAATGTCGTTTAACACCGTTGGTGTTATCTCTAGATCTGCAAGATTGTGGGGAACGATAAGGTGCAGACTCTCTTGGCCTATGACTTGGCTTTGGTAGTAGCTGTCGTTAGGTGAGTGCCTCACAATGCCGATATCGGTATTGCCTTGGAGTAAGTCATTCAATATCTTTTGGTTTGGCGCCGCTTCGAGGTGAATGCTTAATTCTCGATGTTGCTGTTGCAGTTGCAGAAGCTTCGGATAAAGTCGTAAAGATAAAGAGCCAGAACAGGAGAGGTTACATTGGCCTGCATAAGGGTTATCAAAACTTAGAGACTCAAATAAGTCTTCTTGGTTTTTCGCTAACTGAAGTGCATAACGATAGACAATCCGACCTTGTTCAGTCAATTCAAAACTCTTTTTTTCCCGAGATAACAGGTCACAGTTGCAAGCTTGCTCAAGTTTTTTGATGTGTTGGCTCACACCCGGTTGTGTCATGTACAGCTTGTCTGCAGTTTGAGTGAAATGACCAACTTCAACCAGAGTCTTAAACGTATTGAGCCAAAGTGGGTTAATCATACTCATCTCTCACCTGAAAATAACAAAAAATTATTATTATATTAAGTAATGATAATTTCAACGTGTATTACCTAAGATCTGATGCACTGTAGCGCTCATTGTATACACGTTCTTCATTTAGCCCGTCACTGCCCCGTTCGAGCTTTACGGTTGAGACTCTTCATCGTCCAAATTGTCAGCGTAGCCTTTCGGTGGTGGTGTCCAACCACGCTCAGAATGACTATGCTTATCTGAACGGTCTTTTTTCATATCTTCTTTCATTGCTTCTTCAAGATTAATGAAGATTTGTCGATAATTGTTGTCGTAGCGCGGGTTCTCTTGAGCTTCAGACCAAGCTTGGTAAAGTTTTTCAGACTTGCGGCTTTCAACACGTTGATACGTTGATTTTTGTTGTTCGACGAAGAAGGGGTGGTGACCTAAAGAACGTAAGGCTTCAGCCCCCATCTCAAGCGCTGAGTGATACGTTTCTGATTCTACAAAGTCAGCCCCTGCTTCTTTTAATCGGTAACTATGACCGCGGTCGAATGCACGTGCTAAGATTTTTACTTTAGGGTAGGTATGTTTGACGTATTTAACCAATTCAACGCTTGAATCTGGGTTATCGATGGCAATGACAAGCATCGCCGCTTCTTCGATTCCAGCGGTATGCAATAGGTCATGACGAGTGGCGTCACCAAAGTAAGACTTAATATTGATGGAACGCAGCAAGTCAACTTGGTTTGCTTGATGATCCAGAACCACCGTATTGACGTCATTCGAGACCAAAAGGCGGTTAACGATTTGACCGAATCGACCAATGCCAGCAATAATGACCGTGCCTTTTTCGTCGATGGTATCTTCTTCGCGGTCGTTCGATTTTTGTTGGTAACGAGGCAATATCACTTTATCAAATAGAATGAATAACCCTGGTGTTAGGAACATTGAAAGCGCGACAACTAGCGACAGGGTCTGGACGATATCAGCAGGTAATACGTGGTTTTGAGCGGAGAAACTCAATAACACAAAACCAAACTCACCGGCTTGTGCCAAGCTCAATGTAAACAGCCAACGATCGCTGTTCTTGATCTTGAATATTAATGCCAGCGTAAACAGCACCAGTGCTTTAAGTATCATCACGCCCAATGTCAAAGCAAGAATGAGTGCAAAGTCGTTAAACAGTATCCCAAAGTTGATACCCGCACCCACGGTAATAAAGAACAGCCCAAGTAATAAGCCTTTGAACGGATCAATGTTGGACTCCAGCTCATGTCGGAATTCACTGTTAGCCAGTACAACACCGGCTAGGAAAGTGCCTAATGCTGGCGATAAGCCGACTAGGCTCATTAGTGCTGCAATACCAATAACCAACATCAGTGCTGTTGCTGTAAAGATTTCACGCAGGCCAGAACTGGCAACGAAACGGAATAGTGGTCGACTTAGATAATGCCCACCAACAACGACAATCGCGATAGAGGCGGTGATGACTAGGCCGTATGCCCAACTTGGTAAGCCTGCAACCAAACTTAAGTCATCATGATGTGCTGCGGCTTGAGCTGAGCTCTCTGCTAAAGTCACCAGTTCAGGGAGAGCCAGTAACGGAATGAAGGCGAGCATTGGAATCACGGCGATATCTTGGAACAGCAAGACCGAGAACGCATTTTTGCCACCTTCTGTCTTAGAGAGCCCTTTTTCGTTAAAAGTTTGCAGAACGATCGCGGTAGATGAAAGAGCGAAGATCAAGCCAATAGTAAGAGCGATCGTCCAAGGTTGTCCAAAAACTAATGCGATCCCCATTACCACTGCCGCTGTTGCACCAACTTGAAGGCCACCCAGTCCAACTAAGCGGTTTCTCATCGCCCACAGCATTTTAGGCTCAAGCTCAAGCCCGACTAAAAATAGCATCATGACTACGCCAAATTCAGCGAAATGTTGAATCGTTGTGGTTTCGTCACCAACCAAGCCGATGATTGGACCAATCACGACGCCGGCTATGAGGTAACCAAGCACCGAGCCAAGGCCAAGCCTTTTGGCGATCGGTACAGCGATGACCGCCGCAAGTAAATAGATAAATGCTTGTAGAAAATATCCTGTCATTGTTTCATCTCAGTCATTAATTGTTCTACATAGTGGTTTAATTTTTCTGCTTTAGTGGCTTTTTTGATGTTGATTCTGTCTGCAACTAACGCTTGTAAAAGCGTCTTATAGTTATCGACATGTTGTTGAATACGTTTTTCTTCTAATGCCGTCCGAGAGCCAAAAAGCGCAAAAGGAGCAAGGTAATTCATTCCACATAAGGACGCGGTTTGCTCTAAAGGGTGAAGCAGTTCTCGAACAGTGAAGTGGTTATAACCATCGCTTTGGTAAGCTTCTTTTTTACCGCCTGCTGTGATGCAACACAGTAAGCTCTTACCTTGCAGTTTGTTTCCATCAACACCGTAGGCAAAGCCATATTCTAGAACGAGATCTTGCCACTCTTTAAGAATCGCCGGCGTCGAATACCAATACAGAGGGAACTGAAAAATGATGATGTCATGATCCAACAGACGTCTCTGTTCACGGTCAATGTTGATTTTAAAGGTTGGATATTCAGCGTAGAGATCGACACAGGTGACTCCATCAATGCGCTGAGCTTGTTCAAATAAGGGTTTGTTTGCTTCAGAACGGTGCTGAGTTGGGTGGGCGAATAGCACCAAAACTCGATTTTTCGACATACAGCCCTCTTTGTTTATTCTCGAACAATGCGTATTGGGATTATCGATATACAATAATAGAAGAATGGTTAAAGAACAACGAATTAGCCCATACTAATTTATGGAGTCAATACGATTTTTGGTGATCCGTTATCTAAAGCACTCGCCAATTTGTGCATAGCTGACACACACTGTCTATGACTGAGTAAAACTAATTGTTCGCGAATAATAAAAGCGAATTAGTGTATTTTATGGCACCGTTGGGGACGAACATAAATAATGCAATCACCCGACATAGAACGACAATGAATAGAGGAAAAACTATGAGCATGGACTTGCGTCAACAATGTAATTTGTTGCTTTCTGGTCACTTAGAACCCTCTCCAGCACAAACATTCTCTCAGATGGCAGAATGGTGTGAGAAGCACAATATAAGCCATGATAGTTATGGTGATGGAGAGTTTATAGAAAGCTTTGAAGCCAAAGTTGCCGATTTGCTCGGCTATGAAGCTGCCGTGTTTGTCATTACAGGTACAATGAACCAGGCAACCGCCCTACAGATCGCGTGCCAAGAAAAAAGAAATCCAGTAGTGGCGATGCATGAGTCGAGTCATATCATGCGTCATGAACGCCAAGGGTATCAGCTTCAAAATCGATTCAACGTGTTGCCCGTCGGAAATGCATTTCGAACTTGGAATGTCGATGACTTAAAAGCATGGCCCGATGAAATTGCAGCGGCTTTATATGAATTGCCGATGCGAGAAATTGGCGGGCAATTACCTGAGTGGGAAGAGCTAGAAACGATTAAGCATTACTGCAAAGCGCAATCCATTCATCTGCATATGGATGGTGCGCGCTTGTGGGAGTGCGCTGCGTATTATCAAAAGCCATACCGTGAGATAGCTAACGGTTTCGATACTGCTTATGTATCGCTGTATAAAGGTCTCAATGGCCTTGGTGGTTCGTTACTGTTAGGCGATAAAGCCTTTGTGGCAAAAGCATCGGCGTGGATGAAGCGTCAAGGTGGCAATGTCTATCATCGAACGCCTTATGTGGTGTCAGCGGCCATGCAATTTGATGAGCGATTAGGCCTGATGCCTGCGCTATATGAACGCACCAAACAGGTTTATCAAATATTACAAGATTACCCTCAGTTCACGGTTAACCCGCAACAACCGCAGGCTAACATGCTTCACCTTTATCTACCGGTGAGCTACGAAGACGGCATTATTGTGAGGGATAACATCGCCAAGAAGCATAAAATTTGGATCGGGAACCCAGCGATCAGCGAATGGCCAAACCAATGTAAGATTGAATGGTATGTTGGTGATAACTTACTGAATTTGCCTGATCATGAGCTGATCGACATTCTTGATTTGATTAACGAAGAGCTGATTTGATTACAGAATAGTTAACTGCAGAAAAGCGGATCTAATGGCAATGGATACAGGAAATAGGTCCGGTATCCACTTTAGACCAATATATGTAACAGGCTCTGTTACATATATTGGTTGATGTAGACGTCAACTAAAAACATGAATACCGGTACCGTACTGATAAGGCCGAAGAAGACGATTGGCACCCAGTTTTTCATTGTCTTTTTAGGTTGCTCGGTGTTGTTCATAAATTCGGCCTTAAATAAGTGATTGTGTCTGTTTAGCTTTGTGGTGTTAAAAACCTAATTGTATGGTATCAAATAAATGGGTTGAGCCCTATGCAGATATAGAGAACCGTGGCGTGTATCAATCACATAAAGTGTAAGTGATTCATAAACGGTTCATAAAGGTTCAACAATAATGGACCTTTATGAACAAGCATTGCTTTATTCGGCATATCAAATAAACAGCACTCAATGAGTTGGAGAATACAGAATGAAAACAATCGGAAACATCATTTGGTTTCTGTTCGGTGGCGTATTTATGGGACTGGCGTGGTGGTTTTTCGGATTGATCGCATTCCTAACCATCGTGGGTATCCCATGGGGGCGAGCGTGTTTTGTTATGGGTAGCTTCTCATTCTTCCCATTTGGTCAGGAAGCGATTTCGCGTGACGAGCTGACCAATGAAATGGATATCGGCACAGGCCCGCTGGGTATGATTGGTAATGTTATTTGGTTCTTTTTGGCGGGGATCTGGCTTGCGATTGGTCATATCATGTCAGCCGTGGCGTGTTTCATTACTATCATCGGTATTCCGTTTGCGATTCAACATCTTAAATTAGCGCTTATCTCGTTGGCGCCAATCGGTAAAACGGTTGTCGACAAACGTGAAGCAGAAGCAGCACGAGTAAGAAATTACAAAGGCTAAGATGACACTCTCAGCTTAGATTAAACTGAAAAAACACATCGTATGATGTGCTTTTTTGTGTTCCTATCTTATGATGCTCATTTTAGAAAGCGAACTAAACGTTGTTGAGTGACATCGTTGAGCTACACATTATTGAACAGGACTTCAAGCCGAAAGGTGATGTTGGCTTCTTCAGTATGTTTTTTATTCGGTTCTCGTTCCCATTGATAACGAGGAATGAGCTCGTAGAACAGCCACTCTTTCCAGACGTTTTGTCGGTAGGTCACCGAAACCTGAGCGTATTCGTAATGATTATAAGGCTTATCCGTTGCATTGATCGTGGCGCTATATTGAAGCGCTTGGTCTTGAGCAAGATAATGATATAAGGTGAATCCCGTACCATAGATCCAGCCATCAAGATCGTCATTGTACCCGGCAAAACTTGACCAACGAACTAAGAAATCATCACTGAGTGATAGGTCAAAGTCGATATCGGTGATTTCTCCAGTCTCTTGTTTCTCTTGATATATGCGTTGGGTAAGCCTGAATACCGCATCGGTTGTGAGAGGGTAGGTAAAACGATAGCGAGCTTCGATGCGTGGACGCAATGTCACCTTAATATTGAAGCTGCTGTAGCCTTTAGCATAGGCGTCGTAACGCAGGCCAAGCGCACTCTCTAGTTCTTTTGAATCTTGTGGAAAGAAATCCAAGAACTCTTCATCGCTGACAGATTCGTAGATTAACTTGAGCCGTTTGCTGACAAAAGGAAGATGCAAACGTGCATTGAGCTTGGTGGAATAGTCAATCTCACCACCTTCCGAATACGTAAAATCGTTATACCAACGCACAGACGTTCCTGCTCTGGCATCTTCAGTAATGCGTTCATCCACAAAGAAGCTATCAAACCACAATGCGGGCTGGCAAAACTTACGGTTTAGGAAGTGGTAGGCTTTTTCGATAGGGGCGTCTTCTAACGCTTGGCTGTGACACGCATTTTTTTCCTCTGCCTGAACGGAGTATGAAAGGAGTGACGTTAATAATGAGTAGTTCGCTATCCTAAGACTCAATGGAACCTGTTTGTCATTTTATATATCAATAGGTTAACTATAATCAAGCAATTGCAATAATGCGACTTTTTTAGTGATTAGTGATTAGTGATTAGTGATTAGTGACGAGGGAAAGGTTTGGAAAGGATCGGACCGCGAAAAAAACGGACTCAGAAAGTGAGCCCGTTTGTATTTAGGTTGATTTGTTTCTAGAACAGCCTTTAACCAAGAGAGGCTAATAGAGCCCCGTCTCTAGATTACATTGCCGCTTCGAAAATCGCTGAAATTTCTTCGTGTGTCGCTTGTTTAGGGTTAGTGAATCCACACGCATCTTTCAGTGCGTTATCAGACAGCGTTGGGATGTCTTCTAGTTTAGCACCAAGCTGTGCAATGCCTGTTGGGATGTTGACATCGTTTGCAAGTTGAACAATCGCGTTGATCGCTGCTTCTGCGCCTTGATCTGCTGTCATGCCTTCCACATTCACCCCCATAGCTTTTGCTACATCACGTAGACGCTCTGGGCAAACTTGTGCGTTGTAACGTTGAACGTGTGGAAGCAAAATGGCGTTACATACACCGTGTGGGAGGTCGTAGAAACCGCCTAGTTGGTGTGCCATTGCGTGAACGTAACCCAGTGACGCGTTGTTGAACGCCATACCCGCCATGAACTGTGCGTAAGCCATTTGCTCACGAGCTTCAATGTCTTCTCCGTGCGCTACCGCAGTTCTTAGGTGCGCTTGTACAAGCTCGATGGCTTTAATTGCCACAGCGTCTGTAATTGGCGTTGCTGCGATAGAAACGTAAGCTTCGATTGCATGCGTTAATGCGTCCATACCTGTAGCGGCTGTTAATGATGCCGGTTTAGCCAGCATTAACTCAGGATCGTTGACAGAGATAAGCGGTGTTGTGTGCTTATCAACAATTGCCATCTTGATGTGGCGAGCTTCGTCAGTGATGATGCAGAAACGTGTCATTTCCGATGCGGTGCCTGCTGTGGTGTTGATAGCAATCAAAGGCATCATTGGTTTCTCAGACTGATCGACGCCTTCGTAATCAGCAATCTTTCCGCCGTTAGAAGCAACCAGAGCAATGCCCTTCGCACAGTCATGTGGAGAACCGCCACCAAGAGAAACAACAAAATCACAATCGTTGTCGGTCAGCAATTCAAGGCCATCGTTCACATTAGTGATGGTTGGGTTTGGTTGGGTACCGTCGAAGACAACGGCGTCTACGCCTCGCTGACTAAGAAGATCTTGTACCTGCTTAACTACGCCAATTTGATTCAGGATCTTATCGGTAACGATCAAACCTTTTTTGAATCCTTGAGATTGGATGCTATCAGCCGCATCTTTCAGACAGCCAGTGCCCATGAAGTTGATTGTAGGGATGTAAAATGCAGTAGACATTGGAGAGCTCCGTTAGTAATGATTTTTTATTTGCTACATGGTGTCGATATTCAAGGGGTTGACTATTGATCTAGAACAACTTTGATTCTGAACGGATACTTTGTCGCGAGTCGTTGTGATAAGGCTTATATAGCAATCGTTTCCCTAGTTTTTAGTGTATTTTTGTCATCAATAGATAATGATAAATAGACTCAATCAGAAGAATAATGGTGAACGATAACAATGAAAAATAAGCTTATTTACTGACAACGTGTTCAATGTCAGCTTGTGATGCATTTTTCTCTGAGTCCTCACTGCATTCAATTTGTGGTTCTTCATTATCAAGCGTGTCCTCTGGTTCATCGTCATAGTATTTGACAAGAAAAGGGGTAAGCATGACTGACGAGGGTAAAAAGTGCTTCATAGTACCTCCCGGTACCTAAGTGTATTTCTTGTATGGTATTGGTTTAATATGTGGCAACATTTGCGATATATCATGACTTGCGACTTGTTTTCTATAAATGATTAGATTTATATACAAGCTCACAAAATTGAGGGTAAAGTGATGCCACGGCCTTTTAGGCCGCGATAAAAACAACGAAAAAAATAGTGTAGGCGCGGCTCAACAGTGCGAATAATAGGACATAAAATGAAGTACGATTGGATATTCTTTGATGCAGATGAAACCTTGTTCCATTTTGATGCTTATCAGGGAATGAAGTTGATGTTTTCTCGTTTTGGTGTGGACTTCAGCGAACAGGACTATTCAGCTTATCAGAAGGTGAACTTACCACTTTGGGTTGATTATCAAGATGGTCGTATTACCGCAGACCAACTGAAGCACACGCGCTTTGAAAATTGGGCTGAAAAGTTAGAGACAACGACGACGGCTTTAAACAGTGCATTTTTAATGGCGATGGCGGATATCTGTTCTTTATTACCGGGGGCACAAGAGTTGATGGAGTCTTTAAAAGGCAAAGTGAACATGGGCATCATCACGAACGGTTTTACAGAGCTGCAGTCAATCCGGTTAGAGCGCACAGGAATGACCGATTACTTTGATCATGTGATCATTTCTGAAGAGGTTGGGGTCGCTAAGCCTGATGCCCAGATTTTTGAATATGCGCATAAGCTGGTTGGATTGCCATCGAAACAAAGAATATTGATGGTCGGGGACAACCCACATTCCGATATTTTAGGCGGACTCGATTTTGGCATCGAAACTTGCTGGTTAAACAGTCAAGAAAAGGCAACGCCAGAGGGGATCACTCCTCACTATCAAGTAAAGTCTTTGGCTGACTTGCAAGCGTTGCTACTGGCTTAGTTAATAGTTAATAGTTAATAGTTAATAGTTAATAGTTAAGTGTCACTAGCGAATACGTAATAGCAAACGGTTGATTTGGCCCGTTTGCTATTGATGGCCGAGTACGAAAATGTACTCGGCCAATTATTTTTAACTTGGTTTAACCATAGAGTGATCATCAAAACAGATAAAGGAAAAGGCGTGCTGAAATCTCATCGTTATAGCTGCTACGGTATTATCGCCATCTTACTCTGGAGCTGCTTGATTGCTCTGTCTCGTAGTGTCTCAGAACAGCTAGGTCCAATTGGTGGGGCTGCCAGCCTTTACACGGTGAGTTCGTTGTTGTTGGTTTGTGTTATGGGGCTACCTAAGCTTTCACGCTTTTCTAAGTCTTACTTGCTGATTGGCGGCGCCTTGTTCGTTTGTTATGAGATTTTCCTGGCTCTGGCTTTGGGAATGGCGAACAGCCGACATCAAGCCATAGAGATGGCAGTAATCAACTATCTATGGCCGGCACTGACGGTGTTGTTTGCGGTGTTGCTGAGCGACAAGAAGATTAACTGGTTGGTTTATCCAAGTATCTTTTTGGCATTCTTTGGTGTGGCTTGGAGCATCAGTGGTGATCAAGGTCTATCTGTTGATCAAATTGCTGCCAACATTGCGACGAACCCTAAAACCTATTCGATGGCGTTTTTGGGTGCGATTATTTGGGCTGTTTACTGTAACTACACCCAGCGCGTTGCTAAAGGGCAGAATGCGATTGTGCTTTTCTTTATCGCTACGGCGATCACTCTGTGGATTAAATACGCATTGAGTGATGAAACCGGCATGGTGATGACAACGAGTGCGGCGATTGACTTAGCGTTGGCTGGGGCCTGTATGGGAGCTGGTTATGCACTTTGGAACACGGCGATTCTTGGTGGCAACATGGTGTTTTTGGCAACCATGTCGTATTTCACACCAATCTTTTCGACTGTGCTCTCTTCTTTAATTTTGGGTTTAACATTGAACATCGCTTTTTGGCAGGGCGTATGTATGGTAACGGTTGGCTCGCTGGCTTGCTGGTGGGTAACAAGAGAAAAGCCGACAGCAAAGGTGTCGGCTTCTGAAGAGGTGTTATCTCAAACTTAATCTGGTTTTAGGTTACGCTTATTTTAGAGCGCCAGTTCAGACGTAAAGCTAGCTTGCGACATTAAGATTCAATTGAAGATCATACGGCATCTTCGATAGGCGTCGCTTAAGTTGGCGGCGCGTACGTTCAATATCATCGACCGCAATCGCATCTTGGTCGTTGGTATGAATATCAATGTTGATTCTTAGCTCAGGGCCTACCTTAGTTACCCCCATTAACTCCAAATCTTGATCCGCTTCTTTGTCTACGGCGATAACGTTCTTATCTACCGCATCACAAATATCTTTGGTCGCCGACATCATCAGCAATTCGCGCATTGCTTCACGTAACATGTCGACAGGCACTTTGATGAAGTAGAAAGACATTAACAACATCATCATTGGATCAGCATACACCGCGTATTCAGCAAACGGAGAGTAAGTCACCACCCAAGCCACAACAAAACCTGCTGTTACCGCCACACTTAATAGGGTGTCCATCTGCCACTGTTTAGATTCAGCTTGAATCAAACCAGAAGAAATACGTTTACTTTTATTGGTGATGTACCACCAAGCGTAACCACACCCCAATACGTTGAAAAGGCCAAATAGAGTCGCGACCGAAGCATCCACTTCACGGCCACCCGTCATCAAAGCGCCAATGGCTGAGTAAAGCGAGTAACCGACTACAAGCAAAATCACAACGGCTTTAATGGCAATAACAATCGGTTCAATGATTGCTCGACCAAACGGGAATGCCGTATCTGAAGGGCGGTTAATGTACTTAGAGGCTGCGAGTGACAATAAAGTTAACAGTAAGCTGATAAGAGAGTAAACACCGTCAAATACAATGACCAGAGAGCCAACGAGCAGACCCAATACCAATCCGCCAATGGCGAAGCCTGATGCTAAAAGGGCTGAGAATAATAATACTCGGTTTTCGTTTTGGCTTTTCCTGTCACACATAAAATTTTCCAGATGTTTTTGATAACTTCATTGTTCTAATATTGAA
>NZ_JAKJSY010000032.1:0-47733 GCF_050337445.1 Vibrio minamisatsumaniensis
GTTAGCAGTTAGCATTTAACTCTTCTTTTTGATTTTCTAGACTAATTTTTTTAGTTTCTAATTCTTCTGAATCAATCGTTGAAACAAGGTATTTATCTCTACAAACAGCAAGAGTGACAAGCTCTAACATCTGAGTGCTGTAATTCTCTCGACTATGGTTACCTTTCGCAGCAAAACCACATACATAATTGATAGCACTGTTACCACGTCCTTTATCAACGTATACCATCGAGCTACCGCACGTTTTACATTTAACCAATCCTTTAAGTAAATGTACCGCTCCGGTTTCAGGTGCTCGCCCACCTTTAGCAGCTTTAATTCTTTTTAATTTTTCAAACGTTATTTCATCCACAATCGGAGGATAATAATTCTCTAATCGATATACAGTGTCATCTATCGTAATGTGTTTTTCTCCTATAAGACTTGGCTTATTAAAGAGCTCACTAATTGCTGTATAATCCCACCTATCGATGTCTACGTTTTGGCGATTGTTTTTCCTTACTGGTGAGTAATGATAATATTCGTCAAGATGTTTTTTGATCTTTAGCACCCCTACACTGTTGAGGTATAACTCAATAGCCTTGCGAACACCGTCAGCATTACTATTTAATGTATTGGTTTTTTGATCTATCCAAAAAGGAACGCGCCCCAAAGTACTTTGTGGTTGCCCTGTTTCCCTCCATCGTCTCAACCCTTCTCTCATTGCAGCCTTAACTCGTTTACTTTTAGTCAACGATTCTTCATTTGCGCGCTGCATCGTGATCAAAGAAACAATAAGGTCTGCGGTAAGGTTTATACTCCGTGCATCAAACATTTTTCCATCAATATGCGTATATACACGCACACCACGATTGATAATACTTAGTAGTTGCTCCATAGCAACGTTAACAGTTTCTCGTGAGAGACGATCAAGAGAGAACACGACAAGGATACTACCGGAGGATATCTCGCCACTTTCGATTCGAGATAACACAAGTCCAAGAGCCCCTTCTTTATGTTTGCCATGGTATGCACTTAACCCATGATCAACAAAGTTCTCATCATTTATAGGAAGGTTATATTCTTGCGATAGGTTTTCGAGGACGCTTTTCTGCTGCTGTGTTTCTAAACCAACACCTTGCAACTGTTTGGTGGTGCTAACCCGAGCATAGTTATAGATTTTAGGGCTAATTATCATACTTAAGTGGCTTCACTACAGAATCTAAGCCCTCAATCTTGAGAGCTAAACATAACTGCATTAAATCACCCAACTCTCCCGAAGGAAACTGTTTTTTATTGGCAAACCACAGCAAATATTCTTCAGGGAGGTCGATCAATACACGACCTGTGTATTTGCCAAATGGCATTTGCATTCTCGCGAGTTTGATGAGGTTCTCTTTTTCAAGCATGACGGGTTCTTTCTATGCATCATTGGTGTTGGGTAGCATATCATTTAAATATGAAAGCCAATAGTGGTTAACCTTTTGGGCGGTGCGCCAGTCACTCTCTATCCCCGCCCCAACGCACTCTCAATTTCTCACTTTCACTCTCTCAGTTTTGTTCGCTTATACTCCCACTGAGCTTGCGCCGCTGTGAGTAAATAAGTTGTAGAAAAAGGGGGGAATTAAGACGAGCTTTCACAATGAGTGAGGCTGAACGGTATGAGCATATTCGACAATAACTTGATTGCCTTCGATATAAGCATTTTGAATGTCACCATCCACACTCATGACACTTTTCAAATACACCACCTTAGGGCCAGATTCGCTGTTTTCTGTTAGAGAAGGGAACACAGTTTTAGGATCTAAATGCAGCAAACGACAAAAGTGACTAACAAAAGACATGGTTAATGGTGCCTGTCCTCTTAGCACTTTTGAGAAGTCAAGCTGACTCATGCCTAACTTCTTGGAAAATTCCATTTGCGTAATTCGCATACGCGATTTATGTGACATCCACGTTTGAAACAACGCTTCTCTGTCTTGTTCTGAGAACTCCATATCGGATCCTTTGTATAATTTGTATCAATCAATTATCTACCGTTTGATACATGGCATGTCAGGGCAAGGTTAGTGGAAAACAAAGGTTTGGTTGTGATATGCGATCCATCGATGGACGGAACAAGACGCATCCGACGATAAGCGTCAAAGCAAGTAATGATCCACCAACAGAGCGACAAACAAGATCATGAGATGATAAATCGAGAACTTAAAGGTCTTCATCGCCCAATGCGGTTCATCTCGATATTTAAGTACCCAGGCGTGGTAAACAAATCCACCGTTAAGCAATAAAGAAGCACTCAAGTATATCCAACTGCTCATGCCAACCAACACAGGCAATACGCATACAATGCTAAGCAACAAGGTATAGAGCAAAATAGAGGTCTTGGTATATTCGATTCCGTGAGTCACCGGCAGCATCGGGATGTTCACCTTGGCATACTCGTCACGACGATGAATTGCCAGCGCCCAGAAGTGCGGCGGTGTCCAAATAAAAATGACCATCACCAACAACCAAGCGTTGGAATGCAGTTCGTTGGTCACCGCCGTCCAGCCCAATAACGGGGGCATTGCGCCAGCTATCCCTGCTATCACGATGTTTTGTGGCGTCGCTCGCTTCAAGTACAGGGTATAAATCACCGCATAACCTAATAAGCTGGCAAAGGTTAGCCAAGCCGTAAGTTGGTTTACCCATACCACCAGCGTGGCGAATCCAAGTAACCCGATCACCGCGGCAAAGCCGAATACACGCACACTATTCAACTCTCCTGAGGGCAAGGGGCGTCGGCTTGTTCGAGTCATCTGGCCATCGATCTTTTTATCGATCAAGTGGTTAAATGCAGCGGCCGATCCCGCCATCATCCCTATCCCAATCATTCCAAACACGGTTTGTTGTAAGGGCAATCCGCTCGGCACAGCCAAACACATACCCACTAATGCAGTTAGCAACATCAGGGCTACCACTTTGGGCTTGGTCAGGGTTAAGTAAACCCGCCAAGTTGCTTTATTTTTCGAGACCAACTCATGTTTTGAAGCCGCAGTTTGGGCCACCACGCTATGTTGTGTCGACGTTCGACTGACCATGATTACCTCCTTGTCATACCTTACTCTTCACCAAATATTCACTCGGCTTGTGTTGCCACACCACAACATTCGCTACAACCAAACTCACGAGTAACATGGCGGCCATTAGATTGTGTAAAACAGCAATGAATATCGGTAACTGAAACACGACATTACTTATTCCTAAACCGACTTGAATAAACAGCACCGTCGCGATCATTGCGCTCAATTTTTTATGAGGCGCTCTATCTAGCTTCCAAAGTTGATAAACAACCATCAACACCGTTACGCTGGCAACAATAGCGCCAAAACGATGCATCACATGTATGGTTAACCTCGCGGGGTATTCCAGCACACCAAACTCGTAGTTGTCATACCCACTTTGAGCAAAGTCGAAAGCGCGTTTGAAATCGAGATAATTCGTCCAGTTCCCTTCACAAATCGGTAATTGGGTACACACAAGAGCAGCATAGTTGGATGAAGTCCAGCCACCTAATAAGATCTGGCCGATAACCACGACGGCTCCAAACAACGCCCACGCTTTAAGTTTTGACGAATAAACAGGCTCACCAAAACGGCTTTGAATATTTGATAGGCGGCAATAGAGTAAGCAAAGAAGGGACAACAGTGTAAAGCCCCCCATTAAATGCGCCATCACCACGACAGGCATTAGCTTGAGGGTGACCGTCCACATGCCAAGTAGAGCCTGAAAGATCACGGTTGCAGAGATGAGTAATGGCAGTCCCATCGATGTGATGTTCTTTTTGATACACCAAGCAACGACCACGAAAATGAGCATACCTAACGAGCCGGCAAAGTAGCGATGTATCATCTCTATCCAAGCTTTATCGGCTTCGAGAGCTCGCTCTGGGAATTGTCGATTCGCTTCATTCACTGCTAACGCGTCAGAAGGTACCGTGATCTTTCCATAACATCCTGGCCAATCAGGGCAGCCAAGGCCAGCATCCGACAAACGAGTGTAAGCACCGAGTACAATCACGGTAAGGGTTAACAAGATGGTCAATCTCATTATGAGCATCAGTAAATTGGGGGCTTTATTTTGCATCGTTTATCTCCCTATACTTATTCCCTTTCGCTAACAACACCCAGCCGTAATGCTATCGGATAATACTGAACAACTACCCAACACGTGACAGCTTAAGTAGCTTTCTTAGATCATGGATCATCCCTTTCGACTGGCTCACGAGCTGCGAAGAATCAGCAACGCTCTTGTATTCCATAACCAATTGCCCGAGAGGGTCAATGATGACAATCGAAGCTGGTGCAAACTCACGACTTAACTGATCTCCCCCCGCTAACAAAGACAAATCAGGCTTATGCAGGGAACCCGATAACGAGCTGCCCTCTGAGACAAAGACAACGACGGTCACTCGCTCTTTGTTTTTCCCTAACGCTAAATAGCTTTGATTCAAATAGTGGAGCTGTTGTTCACACAAGCTTTCGCACTCCGTTGGCGCGATATAACCCACTAACCATCCCTCACCGGCCATGGGAACCGTTACGCCGAAATCTGCGAGTGTGGTTCTTGGTTCGACCAATTCACCCGAATTAGTGACACCGGAGGTATACCAATTCTGATCCAATACAGTTTTGGCGATAATCGCAGGTAAAGCAAAAATCAACACCAAGCCGATTAACACCAAACGCCCCCTAGTCTGACGACTTTTCAGCTCAGCCATGTTTGCATCCACATTTTCCCTGTTCACTTGTGCTTGAGACTTACCCATCTTTATTCCCTGTCTTAGATGTTGTGGTGAGATACCGATAGCCAATCAATATCATCAAAAACAACAGCACAGCCGCCATAACGAACCACTGAACCGAATAACCAAAGTGTTTGTCAGACTTCATCGCTGTTGGTCGCCATAACATCTCATAAGGCCACGAATCTAAGCTCTGAGGTTGGAAGACAAAGGGCAGCACTTCTTGCCCGGTGTACTGTGATAACGCAGCAATGTTTAGGTTTTGAATTCGAGTCGGTGTCGTCTTTTCTAACCCGAGTTCCTGACTGAGTGGGTTAACCGAGCGTGTATACAAACGCCCAGACATATTGGTTGGCAGTGTGATATTACCGAGTTGCGGAAGCTCGCTTCGATCTTTATTTGCCTCTACAAAACCAAGGTCGACCAATATAGGGCTCGTCCCACCTTGCCTCAGACACTCAACCAGCATGTAAATTACATACCCCACCTTTCCTTGGTTAATCTGATTATCCAACAAGAACACCCAACCACTGGTACTTGCTAATTCTATATTGACCTTTACACCGTTAAGCGTTGGATTCGCTGATGGCGCTTGCGCAGATAAACGTGCACTTTGCCATTGGGAAATCACCACATCTAGCGGCTGAGAGGGTTGCTGTGCTCTTTCAATTAATCGTTGTTCGTAACGTAATTTCTCGTTACCTCTGTCTAACTGCCACGCTCCCAACTTGATTAAAATGCCGACTGAAACCACAGTTAAAACAACCGCTATCCAAAAACCTTTACTGCGGAACTTTTGTTGTTCATCAATCGAACGGTTTGGAGTTATCACTATGTCGTCATCTGCCTTTGTGTTGTTATTTAAAATGGTATTGGTCGCTTTACTGTTTTTTATCGCTTTTAACTTGATGAAAGGCCTAATTCAAATCGCCTCAGGTAAGCATAATGGACAACGACTCAGTCACTTCTTGGGTCGTCGAGTCATACTGTCTGCCGTTGTGGTGTTACTGTTATTGCTCGCTTTAGCCTCTGGTGCCATCACGCCGAATCCACGACCGTATTAACGCTTTTGTGACGCCTTAGAGAACATACACAAAGACGAACAACCCTAGCCAAACCACATCAACAAAGTGCCAATACCAACTGCCCGCCTGAAATGCAAAATGGTCTTTCGGAGTAAAGTGGTCTTTCGCAACCCTTACCAGCAACACAACCAAAAAGAGGGTTCCTAAACAGACATGCAAACCATGGAATCCAGTCAGTAAGAAGAAGGTATTACCGTAGATACCCGATTGAAGTGTCAGCCCCATATCTTGATAAGCGTGAAGGTACTCTTCAACTTGGAAGAACAGAAAGAAGCCAGCCAGAACAATGGTTATCTCTAACCAGACGATCAACGCCATGCGCTTATTTTGTTCAAGGCTGATATGTGCCATGTGCAGCGTCACAGAGGAAAGCAACAGAATAATGGTGTTCTTAAGAGGGATACCTTGCCAAGGCATGGCTTGAGTTGTCACACCATCTGGAGTGGTGGTGAGCGGCCACACTGATTGAAACATCGGCCACAGCACTTCGTGCGTCATGGCGTTATTCCCTGCCCCACCAAGCCATGGCACTGAAATCATCCGAGCGTAAAAAAGTGCACCAAAAAAAGCGCCGAAGAACATAATTTCAGAGAAAATAAACCAGCTCATTCCCTGTCGAAACGATCGAGAAATCTGCTCAGAATAGAGCCCGCTCAATGATTCTGTAATGACGTTACTAAACCAACCTGCGAGCATGTAAAGCAGCACACAAAACCCAACCAACAGAACCACCTTGCCAAACACACCACCAGCAGAGTCCGTTCCCATGTACTGAACAGTTAAACCAGCCCCCACCGCGACAAGAAACAGCGCAACGGCACCGACTAATGGCCAATGGCTTTGATGTGGAACGAAATAAACTTCCTTTTTAGAACTCATTGCTCAACTCCTTATGTTGATACTGGTTCTGTAATTCCCTAGTTACTTGCGAGTGTGCTCAATGTTGATGTACTCACTTCAGGCTTACTTGCCTCTCCACTCACCTGACTCGTGATGTTAAACAGCGTGTAAGAGAGCGTAAGCGTGTGTATCGACTCTGGAATATCGGGCTCAATGTAAAAAATCAAACCCATTTCTGCGCTTTTGTGCCCGTCTAATGGTTGCTGATTAAAGCAAAAGCATTCCATCTTATTGAAGTAAGTTGCCCCCATCCCCGGCGAAACCGATGGTACAGCTTGACCAACCAATGAGGCATCAGAAAGATTTTTGGCAATGTAGTTGGTTTGAACCACCTCACCAGGGTGAACGTTTAACACTCGAACTTCCGGTGAAAACTGCCATGGCATATCAGGCTTGATGTGGGACATGAATTCGACTCGAACCGTACGAGAATAATCGGGCTGCATTCCCTGAGGTTGCACCGCTGAAACGGTATTGGTTTTACCATTAATGCCTAAGGCCTCACACATCACATCGTAGAGTGGCACCAAAGCGAAACCGAAGCCAAACATCGCAACCACGCTCAACACCAAGTAGCCCGTCAGCTTTTTGGATGAACGTTTGGGTTGGTTTTTATCTTGATCACTTTGCTTATCACTCATGGTTCTACCCTCTAATCCACTTTAGGTGGGTGAGTAAAGGTGTGGTGAGGCGCAGGGCTTGGTACTGTCCACTCAAGACCTTCAGCTCTGTCCCAAGGTTTGCTTGGTGCAGGCTCGCCCCCTCTTACACACTTAATAGCCAACCATAAGAAAATCAGCTGAGACAACCCAAAGGCAAAACCACCAATCGACACGACTTGGTTAACATCAGCAAACTGAATCGCATAATCAGGAATACGACGCGGCATACCCGCTAACCCTAAAAAGTGCATCGGGAAGAACAGTACATTGACTGAAATCACCGACGTCCAGAAGTGCCACAGGCTGAGCTTGTGGTCGTACATATGCCCTGTCCATTTCGGCAGCCAGTAATAGGCGGCGGCCATAATTGAGAACACAGCCCCGGTTACCAAAACATAGTGAAAGTGCGCCACCACAAAATAAGTATCGTGATATTGGAAATCAGCGGGCACGATAGCGAGCATCAATCCAGATAACCCACCAATCGTAAACAGAACAATAAAGGCAATCGCAAACAGCATGGGGGTTTCAAAGGTTAGCGCCCCACGCCACATGGTCGCTACCCAGTTGAATACTTTCACACCGGTCGGCACTGCAATCAACATGGTGCAATACATGAAGAACAGTTCAGCAAAGACTGGCATACCCGTGGTGAACATGTGATGCGCCCAAACCAAGAATGACAACAATGCGATACTACAAGTCGCGTACACCATCGAGTGATAACCAAACAGACGTTTGCCACTGAATGCGGGGATGATGGCTGAGATAATGCCAAAAGATGGCAAGATCATGATGTACACTTCAGGATGCCCAAAGAACCAGAAAATGTGCTGGAACATTACCGGATCCCCACCACCAGCGGCATCAAAAAAGCTCGTTCCAAAGTACTTATCAGTCAATACCATGGTCACAGCTCCCGCGAGCACGGGCATCACGGCTATCAGCAAGAAAGCAGTAATTAACCAAGTCCATACGAACATCGGTAGCTTGAACCAAGTCATGCCCGGCGCTCTCATGTTGACAATGGTTACGATCACGTTAATCGCCCCCATGATCGAGCTGATCCCCATAATATGAACTGAGAATACGAATAACGCGGTACTGTCTGGGCCATAAGTTGTCGAGAGTGGTGCATAAAAGGTCCAACCAAAGCTCGGGCCGCCCCCCTCTGTAAATAAAGATCCGATGAGAATGAGAAACGCAAAAGGCAAGATCCAGAAACTGAGGTTGTTCATTCGTGGCAACGCCATATCGGGCGCGCCAATCATCATCGGGATCATCCAGTTCGCCAACCCTGTAAAAGCTGGCATCACCGCACCAAACACCATGATTAGGCCGTGAACGGTCGTCATTTGATTAAAGAAATCTGGCTCAACAAGCTGTAAACCCGGTTGGAATAGCTCCGCACGAATCACCATCGCCATCGCGCCGCCAGTCAAGAACATCGCAAAACTGAACCAGAGGTAGAGTGTTCCGATATCTTTGTGGTTAGTCGAGTATAGCCAGCGAGACCAGCCTGTCGGTGCGGCATGTGAGTCGGGGGCATCCATAGGTTGATCAGGATAATCAACAGGACCTTGCACTGAATGACTTAAGGCTTGATCTTCTGCTGGAGCCGATTTCACCGGCTTATTGATGGGTGAACTCATAACTGCTCCTTAGCCTTGTTTTGTGCTTCGTCCGATGATCCTTGTTGGTCAACGGCTTGACCTCCGCCAGCTTGCTTGGCTTTATAAGCATTCACATCGGCAGCCTGAACAAGATCACCAGTGTCATTTCCCCAAGCGTTTCGTTGATACGTGACAACCGCTGCGATCTCTTTCTCCGTCAACTGATTATCGAATGCTTGCATTGCCGTACCACCACGACCATAAACAATGATATCGATGTGAGCATCCACATCGCCAAGGGCAACAGGACTTCCTTTGATGGCTGGGAATGCTCCGGGAATCCCTTCGCCACTGACTTGGTGACAAACTGCACAGCGAGTTTTATAGACCTCTTGACCAAGTGCTGTGAGCTCTTCCAAAGAAAGTGACGCATCTAATGCATCTTTTGCGGCTTGTTGCTCGGCGAGCGCGAGCGCTTTCTGTTCTGTTAACCAGACGTCAAAATCGTCTTCTTCCATAGCATGTACCACTATCGGCATGAAACCATGAGCGCGACCACACAACTCTGCACACTGACCTCGGTAGACACCGGGCTGATCAATTTTTGTCCATGCCTCATTAATAAAACCGGGAATGGTATCTTTCTTAACGGCGAATGCTGGTACCCACCATGAGTGAATCACATCGTCGGAAGTCATTAGGAAACGGACTTTTCGGTCAACAGGCAGTACAAGCGGCTTATCAACTTCTAGCAAGTAATGCGCGCCTTTCACTTCAATGCCTTCAATCTCTTTGTCACTGGTCGCTAGAAGGCTGAAAAATTCAACATCTTCACCAAAATAGCTGTAATGCCATTTCCATTGTGATCCCGTGATTTTAATGGTCAGATCGGATTGGGTGGTGTCTTCCATCGCGATCAAAGTCTTGGTGGCTGGTATGGCCATAGCGATGAGGATAATGATCGGAATGATCGTCCACAGGATTTCGACTTTGGTGCTTTCATGAAAATGAGCGGCTACCGCCCCTTTCGACTTTCGGTGTCTCAATATCGAATAAAACATCACCCCAAAGACAACGAAAGCGATCGCACAACAAATGTAGAAAATCAGCATATGAAGCTCATACACTTGTCCGCTAATCTCAGTGACACCCTTTGTCATGTTGTATTCACGACTTGCATACACCAAAGGTGAGACTAAAAGCACAACCAAACCATTCAAAAACCACGCTAGCCTGACCAATAATCTTTTCAAAAGATCTCTCCTTATCCTTCCTAATTGGATACGTGCAACTTAAACGTCACTGCGAGCCTGACAACATTCATTGCTATTCCGCGACACATCAAAAGGCGCAATCTCAATCGACAACTCACATGGAAGTAGCTGGTAAACGAACTGCTGACCTCATTTCAACCTATGCACCCATCCGGCTCAAAACATTGGATATTTCCATGAAAGATTCAAAAACGGCGAATTGGTTAAACTTTGTTATATTTATGTAAAAGGCTAGTTAGTGATGTCCAATTGTTCAAGGTAAGTGTACTTACTAAACAGTCAATTATTTGAAGTGGCTGAATCTACATGCCCTCTTGCCGTTGGAATTTATTTTATATCGAGTTTTACGATTGTCTTTATAGAAATGATAATCAATATCATTTAAATTAAATCAACAGTGAGTCATACATACATCAAAAGGTTGAGTGATTATGCAAGATGCAATGAATTGGTTAGCAAGGGACCCAGATCCAAGAACTCGTGAAGAGCTTCAACACCTCATAGATCAGCGAATGAACGACGAGATAAGCGATCGCTTTATTCAACGATTAGAGTTTGGGACTGCGGGACTTCGCGGCAAAGTTGGATGTGGTCCAAATAGAATGAACCGCTTAGTCATACAAGAGACCGCAACCGGGTTGGGTCACTATTTAATTGAACATATAGCCAATGCCTGTTTGCGTGGGGTCGTGGTTGGCTATGACGGACGTTTAGATTCAAAGCAATTCGCGATTGATACCGCTTCTGTGCTTACGGCTTTGGGTATTAAGGTCTACCTAACAGCGAATGTCGCTGCGACACCTATCGTCGCTTTTGGTATTAAGCATTTCAACGCTGCGGCCGCTGTTGTGGTGACGGCCAGCCACAACCCGCCAGAATACAATGGTTTCAAAGTGTACTGGGAGAATGGCGCACAAATCATTCCCCCACACGATACTGGCATTGCCAATGAAATCGACATCGCATCGACTAAACCCATCCCTTTAATGAGCCTGTGCGATGCAGAAAAACAAGGTAAGTTAGTGTGGCTTACTGAGGGCTATTATCAAACTTATCGTGCAGCGATCAATCAAAGTCGCTATGTAAACCACAGTATTGAATCTGCAAATACCACCATTACTTACACCGCGATGCATGGTGTAGGCGCCCAAATGGCCTAAGATCTGCTCCACGATGCCGGATTCCACAAGGTGTTCAGTGTACCGGAACAACGAGAACCTGATGGTCACTTTCCGACGGTTAACTTCCCAAATCCAGAAGAAC
The DNA here is from genome assembly GCF_050337445.1 of Vibrio minamisatsumaniensis. Classification (NCBI taxonomy): domain Bacteria; kingdom Pseudomonadati; phylum Pseudomonadota; class Gammaproteobacteria; order Vibrionales; family Vibrionaceae; genus Vibrio; species Vibrio minamisatsumaniensis. The sequence continues at coordinate 11,560 of NZ_JAKJSY010000032.1, forward strand.
AAGGCGCGATGGATCTTGTGGTCAACCTTGCGAAAAAAGTCGATGCCGATATCGCTTGTGCCAACGATCCCGATGCAGACAGGTTTGCGGTTGCGGTTAGAACCAAAGATAGGTCCTATAAGATGCTGACGGGCGACCAAGTCGGTGTGCTATTCGCGCATTACTTACTATCACAACCTCACAGCAAAAAACCGCTCGTTGGGAACAGTATTGTCTCTTCAACCTTGCTTGAAAAAGTGGCTCAATCCCATGGTGCGACTTATTTCCAAACACTGACAGGTTTTAAATGGTTGGCCAATATCGGCATGCAATTAGAAGATGAAAACAACGAGTTCTTGTTCGCTTATGAAGAAGCTCTAGGTTATACCATTGGGACACAAGTACGGGATAAAGATGGGCTGTCTGCACTTGTAATTTTCGCTCAACTGGTTGAAGAACTTAAGTCTCAAGGTCAAACGGTTTGGGATCTCCTCGCTCAAATTTCGTTTGAGCATGGCGTGCATACCAATGCCCAACGCAGTATTGCCCTAGCCCCAGATTCACCCTCAATTGGGTCCAAGCTCAGAGCAGAGCAACCTAAAAAAATCGGTGGGATGGCTATCTCTGTGATTGAAGATCTGCAATCTTCTTTGCGATTCATCGTTGGTGGCAACACCGAAACGATTCACCTACCGACAAGTGACGTATTGATTTATCACCTTGCAGACGGTTCACGAATTATCGTACGACCTTCTGGCACAGAACCAAAGGTTAAAGTTTACTATGAAACCGTCACGAAATATGAAGGAACAGAAACCTATGAAGACACTCGCCTGCGCGGTGAGCTGCATATGGAAAAACTGATTGAACAGCACCAAAAAGAGTTGAACTCTTAATCGATAAAGCGAGCGTTCACTCGGTATTCAAAGACGACAATTTACACTCAATAGAATCAAAAATGAATGCTCTATGCGTTCATTTTTGATTCGCTAAGTTAACTCGCCACCCACTCGATCTCAATCAATGTGGTTTCACCACACTTGAGACGACCGAGGAATATGTCGCCTCGATGAACTTCGCCAACGCCTTTAGGTGTGCCTGTCATTACAACATCACCATCGATCAAAGTCGTGTAAGAAGATAACTCGTCGAGAATCGTCTGTGGAGAGTAAAGCATCTGTTGAACGTGCCCTTTTTGAACACGGACACAATTGATGAATAACTCTAAGTTTAAGTCAGCGAGATCCAAGTTATCCATTGGCACAAAACGACTTAAGACGGCGGAACCATCAAATGCCTTAGCGCGTTCCCAAGGTAACCCTTGAGTTTTCAGTGTATTTTGAAGAGCACGTTTAGTCAGATCTAGCCCTAAGCCCACCGCCGAATATTCCCCCCTTTCCACGATGAAGCAAATTTCAGCTTCGTAATGTAAAGCTTCTTGATGAAAAGCGCTTAAGGATGAGGTCACGCTGGTACTCGGTTTGTTGAAAACCACCATCGAATCAGGGATCGCATTATTAAGCTCTTCAATATGATCGACATAATTACGCCCAACACACAGTACTTTCGTTGGTGTTGCTGTCCGTTTCGAATTCATTAATTGTTCCTGATCTACAATGCTGCTCATAGTCTGTCCCTGAACGATTTTTTGGAGAACAGAGTTTACCGCATCATAAAGAGAGAATCTTCGACAAGATGATGACCATGAATGAAATTCTGATCTCCCGCTCAATTCCTATTTGAAGCATACCTCTGCCCAACGAGCGAGACCCGCGGTTACGGAACCAAAATAGTTACCGCTGACAATCGGTACATTCGGCACGGCTTGTTCGACCGCTTGGCGCAAAATTGGAGATCGAGCTGAGCCTCCTGTCATGTAAATCACATCTGGCTTTTTCTGCCCCTGTTGAATCGCTTCATTCACTAATTCAATCATTTTCGATTTCGGACTCTCAATCGCTTCAACCATCTGCTCTACAGAGATATCGACTTCAACCAACTCAGAAGCCACGTTAATCGCGGTTCGATATTGAGCAGATTCGGCTAACGCAATTTTGGTTTCTTCTGCTCGGCGCACAATACTGTATCCGAGAGTATCGTGATAAGCCCTCATTAAGCGATCGAGTTTGTGAGGTTCTGACGCTTCTTTACGAAGCAATTTCAATGCCGCTAAGTTTTCTCGAGAATAGAAATTTTTCTGAGCTTCAACATTGTTAATCGCAATGGGATTCCAAAATTGAGTCAACGGCATATCAATACCCGAAGTGCTTTTGCTCCCCATACCAAAAGGGGACATTAACTGCTTGAATGCAAGATAAATATCGAGGTCATTACCGCCAACCCGTTGCCCACTGTGAGCCAATAAACTCTGGGTGCGGTCTGTTTTACCACACCAAGTTGGGCCCATCTCTAACAGGGAACAATCGGTCGTACCACCACCAATATCCACAACCAATACCGTTTGGTTTTCAGTTAGGGTACTTTCGTAATCAAGCCCCGCTGCCACAGGTTCAAATTGAAAAGCGATATCGACAAAACCGGCACGCTTGGCTGCGCGCGCAAGAATATGTTCGGCTTGTCGGTTGGCGTCTTCACCACCTCGACCATGAAAGTTGATCGGTCGACCGATAACCGCTTGTTTGATCGTTTCTTGAGTCGTACGTTCAGCTTGGTGTTTGATATTCGCCATCATGGCGCACACTAGATCTTCAAAAAAGCTTATCTGAACATCGTGCAGCCCGCTCGCCCCAAGAAAAGATTTAGGAGATTTAACGTAATATACATCGCGAGGGTCTTCTAAATAAAGATCCAACGCCGCCTGACCAAATGCCATATCTTCTGGTTCTAAGTCGATGCTCTCTTCTCGGTTTAGAGCAATTGCACGTCGTAATACTTGCTCTCCCACCGCATCACTCGGTTTGATGTTCAAATGACGAAATAGATGCTCCGACACACTTTCACGAGTGGGGGCGAAGACGGTGGATGGAATGTAGTGGTTGTGACCTTCTAGTGGTAACAAACTGGGCTCTCCATTGACCATTGCCGCAACAGAACAGTTCGCCGTTCCATAATCAAATCCAATGAACATGACATCCCCCAACTCAATAAAAGGGGCCAGATGCTACATGAAAAGTCTCGACATTACGAGGTGATTTGTCGATTTTACTTGATCAATTCGTGAGGTTCATGGCTCTGCAAAAGGGGACAAATATGTTACATTTCAGCTCTCATTCATCACGGTACCTATCAATGAAAACTCCTTGCCGAGCGGCTTGTAAAAATAACGGCGGTATTTGCAGTGGTTGCCATCGAACGATGGACGAGATCATAGGCTGGGCAGGATTATCTGAAAGCGAAAGAGGAACGGTAATGCGCAACTTAAGTGGTGCGAATTCCACTCACCAATGTCCACAATGCGGTGAACACGCACAATGTGATATCCGTTCGGGAAAAGAGACATGTTGGTGCTTTTCATTAGAGAAGCGTGAAACCACTAGTGCTCCCAATGCGGGCGTTTGCCTGTGTCGTCAGTGCCTATCCTCACTCCCTATCGAGTAATTCTCGAACCGGATTATAAGCAATATTAAAGCGAGCATTCATTGTCTCGCTTTAATATACCGAGGTTATTCAGGTTTGCGTCTACTTAACTTTTGCAATCAGTGCCGGCTGCGAAAATGCGACCCCACCCCAACCATGAGTCATAAAGTTGCGAATATTTTGATGATCGGTATTGTCAGGGAAGCCAAGGACATCGTTGCGATAAAATTGCCCAAAACACGCCAATGTTTGCTGCTCAGAGAAGCCTTGCTCTAAACCGAAAGCAAAAATCTTACACGAACCATTATTTTGCCCTGCTGCGTTGACCACATCGCCATTGCGAAATTGACTCTCAAAGAAATCATAATAGGCATCAATCACTTGCATTGTGTCTTCAAACTCGACGCTCTCGGGGGCTTTTTTCAGTGCTTCTAAAAAGGTTTTCAGTTCCATTCAATCATTCTCCATTTTATCGATAAAATGCCATAGTTTATCTTGTTTTCTGCCAAGAGTAATAGAAGATAAGAACAAGCAAGGTTGCTATCAATAAACAAGCGAGTGAATCATGGTCTGTTCACCGATTCTTCCCCCCTTAGGCTAATGGTTAGCATCATTCCAATAAGACTGTTTAAAATGTACAAAAGCTTGGTGCAGCGACTCTTCTTTAATCGGTTTAACAATCACGTAATTCGCTCCCGCAGCCATAAAACTGTCTCTGGTCGACATTTGAGCATCAGCCGTGCACGCGTAAATTGGCGCAGTAACATTCAGTTCACCTCTTAGTTTCTGAGTCGTCTCTACACCACCGAGATTGGGAAGTTGATTGTCCATCAAGATAAGGTCAAAGGTCGTGGTTTTCGCCATTTCTATCGCGGCTAAACCGTCCTTTGCCCAAGTAACGTCCATTCCATACTTTTTACAGAAAGCCTGGGCGATAAAGGCATTGGTGTGATTATCTTCGACTAGCAGTACTTTTAAAGACCGATTAAATAATGCACTGGTTTCGATATCCGTTTGGGACTTAACGTCCAATTGTGGCTTGGAATTCAGTTCCACTGGAATGTCTATGATGAACTCAGAACCACGATCTTTAACACTGTTTACTTGTATGCCCCCCTCTAGCATATCGACTAGGTTCTTTACAATTGTTAACCCAAGGCCAGTACCACCATACTCACGAGTCGTGGTCTCTTCTGCTTGCATAAAAGGTTCAAAGACAACGTCTATTTTACTTTCATCAATACCAATTCCGGTATCTTTTACTCGAACAATCAAGTTCGCATGCTTGGAATTGCACATATTTTCTAGTTCAAAACTGATTGAAATACCACCTTGATGCGTGAACTTAAGCGCATTACTCAGCAGGTTAAACATGATTTGGTTCAAACGTATTTGGTCTGTGTTTATCTCAATATCATCCACTAAGTGGTTTACAATCGTCAACGAGATAGCCTTACCCTCACAAAGTGGGCGATAGACACTTTCTAACATATTGACCAACTCACCTAAGTGAAAGTCTTTCTTTTTAATATTGAACTGACCTTGCTCTATCTTTGAGAAGTCTAAAATATCGTTCAGTACCGCCAATAAATGCTCCGCACTATTGCAAAGTACATCAACCTGACCTCGATTATCTTCATTGTGTAAAGAGCGCTTCAATAACTGAGAAACACCCAAAATACCGTTGAGTGGCGTGCGAATCTCATGGCTCATCTTCGCTAAGAAATCAGTACGGACGCTGGCAAGATGCTCAGCTTCTTCTCTGGCTCGATCAGCCTGTCTCTCTGCTTCAATCAGTTTTGTAATATCTTGTCCTTGTACCACGACACCTGTGATGCCATGCTCAACACGAATGGCTGACATATTCCAACGAAACACCTTCTCACCAATGGGGACGTTAATGCCCGTCAGCTTCGCGCCTTGAGCCACCATGTGAATATTTGGCAACATTCGTTGCTCAAATTCTTGAGCCATCGCACTATAGTTGTTATCTCCATCAAACAATGTCATGCGCGCTGCTGGGTTCATCTGAATTAAGTCACCTTTCTCTGACCAGACCAAAATAGGAGAGTGAGCGAAGTTAAAGAGGTCTTGAAACTTCTGGTTCTGTTCCGACAAGCGCTCAAAGGTGTCTTCCAAGGTACAGCCAATATGATGAAACTCGAAAATATTGGACCCTGCGAACTTATTATACTCTTCGCCATTACTGACTGAGCGAGTAAAATGCATTAACTTATCTAACTCTCCCGCCACCCTTCTTTGAATCCAAGCTCGCGCAAAATAATACATGAAGATAATCACCACAAGCACCGCCAGGATTGCATGCTCGTAGTTCCGCTCTAACGCAATGAAGTTCGTATTTTTTTGCACAGCTCGTATGGTAATGGGGGCTTCAACGGCGTTGATCTTAATCGTCGCAATTGTCACGAAATGACGGGGTAATTGTTCGTATATTTTATAGTTGAGGATGTCTTTTATCGTATAGCTTTCATCACCACTTAATGTCGATGTCACTGCACTATCATGCGCGACAATAACGATATTTTCGCAATTACTGCCGCGTTGAATCGATCCCGCAAGAGAGAAGTTGTTATCAAGTACGATGGCAATATACAACTGGCCAAGAACCTCGCCGGTCGGATTATCAATGATCGGAGTTCTTCTAACTAACAAGTGGCGTTCACCACTACTGGTCGTTAACTTTAAAAAATGCCAATTACTATTGAACGATACCTCGTTAGAGATCGTCTCAAGTGAAGCATGATCTAACCCATAAAATTGACTGTTCCCATCTTCCCAAACTAAGCCGCTATGAGTATACGCAAAGCGTAAATCAGGAGCATACTCCGGCTCATGTTGGTCTAAGCCAATGAAAAAGTTGCTCAGAGCATCTTCGTTTTTGGTTCTAAGAAACTCGCTAATAATCTCACTGTGTGAACTACTGTCTTGATAAATTTGCAGTACAGACAAACGGTAATCAAACATGTTTTGGATTAGACTAGAAGTTTGTTGAACTGTTCGATTAGTCTCTTGTTTTACGATACTACTGCTGGTCTCATAATTATGGATAAGTACGCCAAGCGCCATCACGCCTATCACTAGAATAATGATTCGCGTAATTAATTTGGCTAAGGTGTTCCTTGGTGTGTTGGCATATCTTTTGTTCATTATTGATCTGAGTACCTAAATGCTCGCTTCTTAAGTTCTGAAATGCGTTCTGCCGTATCATCTTTAGTCACAACTTTAAACTCACCCGAGTAAACCGTAGGAACTTCCGCCCCCTCAAGGTCCCATTTGATGGCCTCAGCCATTGCAATCCCCGTATCGTCATTTATTCTCATAACGGTCACATCTAAGTCGCCTTTTTCAATAGCTTCAAGCTCAGCTGAGCCGCCTCCCCAGCCGTTGATTAAAACATCGCTACCTGACTCACGAATCGCTTTTACTGCCCCCAGAGCGACATCCGTTGAACATGCATAAATAAAGTCTAGATCCTTATCTTTCGCAATGCTGATTTTAGCGGCTTGATAGCCACTTTCTTTGTCTGATTTTGTGTAAAACGAAGACTTGAGAATAAAATCAGTATCACTATCTAACTCATGGATAAAAGTATCCCCGCGAGCATCACTGATATGACCTTCAGACCGATATAGAACGGAGTATTGACTACTTGGTTTCGCTACCGATTTAAAATAATCCGCCAACATTAAACTGCCTATCACATGATCAAACCCCACATACATGAACGGCTGCCTATCCGCCCACACTCGTACTGGTGTTGTAATATTTTGTAGAATCAGTTTGGTGTCTGTAGAGTTCAGTACGTGCTCAATAAACTTGCGATGTCGCGTAGTATCTAACGTGAAGATCAAGTAATCCATCTTGTTTTCAATCGCCTCTTTCAGCGAGATACTTTGTTGAACCAAATCAGCATTAACACGAGTAAATACTTGATTTATTTTATAATTAATACCTAACAAATCGAGACGCTTCTCAAAAGCTTTGATATTTCGAACCCAATAATCGGAGATCTGTTGGCCTGGATACACAACAGCAATCGTAACAGGCTTGTCTTGAGAACGCTTCAAAGGCACTGGGGAACTCTTCACCGCTTCAATCATTTTATCGGTTAGCGTTTTTTGTTCGGGGAACGTGGAAAGGTACTCTTGGTATCCCCAATAGCCATTAAGGACATGGGTTTCATCAGAGAGGGCGGTCGCGGAAAATACGGCCAGTCCAAACAACATCAATAAACGTTTCATATTTTTCTCGTTTTATATGAGCTACTTTGGCTCATTTTTGACCTAGCGTGACACCATCTCTTTGTACGGCTGGACGATATTATGTAGGACAACGATGATAAATGATAGCGTCCAAAAATCACGAAGAACGCACTCTAAATGAGTGATGTGTCAATTTGAAATTAAGAGTCGAGGTGATGAGTGAAGGTATCAAGTCATTCTAATATCAGAGAAAAAATTAGCTTTTACATTTCAGTCCTTGACTAAAACGTTCGTGAAGCTTCCAACGATTTATGAGTCGATTAATGATGGATATCTGGCCATGAATTATGAGATTTCGATATACTGAATTTTGTCTTTGTCCCACTCAATCATTAATTTGCGTGATACCAAATTTTCTTTACGAGATTTGGGCCATTGTTTAATCGCGTATTCTGTTTTCAACGCTTCACTTTTTGAACGGACAACTAAGCTCCAAACGAGTTCAAGTGGGCCTTTCCCTTTGAGGGCTTTGGCTCCTTTGCCTATTTGATGTTGTTTAAAACGACGTTGCAAATTATTCGTCACACCACAATAAAGGGCATTATGGCTATTGCGGATCAAGTACACGACCCAATCCGCACTTTTATCAGACTCAGACATTTTAAAGCAGTGAATCAACCAAAGCTTTCAGCTCAGCGACTTCAGCTCGTAGGTTTACTATTTCGGCTTCGAGTTCTTCAAATTTTTCGTGGGTTGCAGAAGGTATTGTCGCACTCACAGATGCCGTCGAACATGCTTCAACATCAACCTCACCACTCAGTAAATGTTGGTAACGAGATTCACGCTTACCCGCTTCGCGTGGTAGTTTTACCACTAAAGCGCCCGCCTCTCTCGCAGCTAGCTTCTCAAGTGTAGTTTCTACTTCTTTTACGTCACTGAAATTTGCGAGGCGTCCCGTTCGAGTGCGAAGTTCACCCGGTGTTTGCGCACCACGTAATAACATGCAACAGGTGATGGCGCGCTCTTGCTCTGTGAATTGCAGATCACCGAATTCAGTATTGCAGAAACGATGTTGATACTTGTTTACACGACTATTGAAACGGCTTTCGTCGCTCACCATACGACGCGTTATCAAACCATCAACCGCATCTAAAACCTCCGATTCTGACAGAGAAAGAACGGGATCGCGGTTGCTTTTTTGGTTACAAGCCGTTGTTAAGCTGTTCAGCGTCAAAGGGTAATGATCAGGGGTCGTAACCTCTTTCTCGATCAAACAGCCAATGATTCTCGCTTCAATAGGGGAAAGTACTGTATTCATCGTTTTTCCTTTTTATTATTTTAATCATTCCATCCCAACACCTAACAATGCAGTCACTGATGACTAGTGCTCAGACAGAATGGAGATTCGTTTTTTTCTGCCTTGTTCGTCAATCATTATGATCTTAGAACGATTTAATTCTATTTCTACGACTTCCATATAAGTACGCTCTTGTACATACGCATCACGAAGCTTTTGTTGCTCGGTTGAAGGTTCTGTCACATTGTCGTCCAAATCTTTTGTTTCTCGTTGCTGTTGATTCATTTCACATGTCGTATCAATGCAGGATCTAGATAGGATACTAACTTGAACCGTTAGAGAAAAACAATCACACATCAGCGAGAATGACGAATAATTAAACAACCTTCCTTTTGCTTTGATCTAAAGACTGTTACATCATCAATTGATGTGCTTTAATCAGAACCAGACAACGTATTTGACGATTAGGAAAAGGTATCTATGAGCAGCGTATTTGAAATTGTTAGCCAAGCACGACGTAAGAATAAACTGAAACGTGAACTTTTAGACAACGAAAAGAAAGTTCGTGACAACCGCAAGCGTGTCGACCTTCTTGATAACCTACTTGATTACATCAAGCCAGAAATGACGCATGATGAAATCCTAGGCATTATCAAAAACATGAAAGCTGACTACGAAGACCGTGTTGATGATCACATCATTAAGAGCGCAGAGATTTCTAAAGCTCGTCGCGACATCAGTCGTCGTATTCGTGAGCTAACAGAAGAAGACAAGCAAACTCAAGGTAAGAAATAATCTAACCTCGTTAATTGACTTGCAAGAATATTAGAGGCCCACTCTTAGTAGTGGGTTTTTTTGTACGTTAATCTTAGCCTCTATGACCAACTCTAAACTCAAAATAGGCTCTGATTGACTTTGTTTACCCTTCCGAACAAGAGTCACGAGCCCCCTGAAATAGATTCAATCCTATATTGATTAGACAATATTGAGGCGACTGAATAGGTCGTATAGCTGGTGGGATTTATAAGGTTTTGGCAAGTAAGCGTTCATGCCCGCCGCAAAGCAATCTTTGATGTCTTCTTCTAACACACTGGCCGTTAGGGCTATAATTGGCATTGGTGTAGCTTGCTGCTCAAGTTCCCATTGTCGAATGGCTTGAGTCGCGGTAATTCCATCCATCACTGGCATCATACAATCCATTAAAATAGCATCAAACTGAGCGCCTTGCGTGATCGCATCTACGGCTTCCTGCCCGTTACTGGCAATCAAGTATTCGTAACCCGCTTGTTTGAGAAAGAAACTCGCTATCTTCTGATTCATTAGATTATCTTCTACAATCAAAACACGTCGATTCAGAGAACGAACTTCTTCTTTTTGCTCCGCTTCCGGAATGGTTTCTTCTCCTGCATCAAGCGATCGCAGGCTACTTAAGAATCGTCTTCCCAAAAATGGCAGCGTATGGGTCGAGTGAACCATCTCAGGTACTGAATTGCTTTTAAATAAGTGATGCTGGCAAACGATAACAGGAGAAAGAGGATATCGTCCCTTGAGCGCCACCAGATCTTTCTCCATCGGATGATGCTGTGTATAGCAATAAAGTATGACATCACTTGCTTCCACGTTTTCATCGAGATCCAACACCGATGCAACAATATGGGGGCGAACATTCAAGCGCTTACACTCTTTCACCAGTTGATCGAGATAGTGAAAGGAGTTCGAGATAATCGTTATGGTATTTAAGGTGTTGAAGCGATGAATATGGGCTTCAACGGTGTCAACATACAAACAAAAAGTGAACGTTGTCCCCTCGCCTTTTATCGAATGCGCTGTAATAGTCCCCCCCATCAAATCAGCAAGTTGCCGACAAATTGCAAGCCCTAACCCTGTACCACCGAATTGGCGAGTAATACTGCCATCTTCTTGAGTGAAGGGGTCAAAAATAGAGTCAAGCTTCTCGGGTTCAATCCCCACACCGGTATCAGAAACACGGCATTCAAGCTTACCTCGCCCCAAAGACATCGGGGTATACGCAATATCCGTTGCAATTGTGCCCTTGGACGTAAACTTGATGGCATTAGAAAGCAGATTGGTCAGTACCTGTTTAACGCGATACTCATCAAAGAACAATTGAGGTGGTATTTGGGAGTCGATATTAATATCAAGCTCGATCCCCTTACTTGCCGCTTTTGATAAGATGGTACTCACTGAGTCATAAACCACTTCCCGCAAGTCGGCATTATTTGGCGACAACATTAAATTGCCCGATTCAATTTTAGACAAATCGAGGATGTCATTCAGTAGAACCAACAATGAGTGAGAAGACGATTCAATGTCTCTCAGCACTTCTTGTTGATTCGCACTCAATTGGCTTTGCGATAGAATCTCCGTCATACCGACAATTCCGTTGAGTGGTGTGCGTATTTCATGAGACATGTTCGCTAAAAATGCACTTTTGGCTTTATTTGCCGAAACCGCATTTTCTTTTGCTTCTATCAACTCTTTGTTGTGTTGATGATTGCGCTCCATCACTCGATTTAACGTTTGAGTAAACTCAGCAAGTTCATCGTTCCCCTTAATGGCAATAACCGTGGGTTTACCGTAACTATTCGCACACTCGGAAACCCCTTTTAAGATCAGAGATAAGTTTCTATTTAAGCGCAGCGACGTTGCGATACCCAACCACAACAGAACACTTGAAACCGTAATAATCAACAGTGTCATCACCAAAGCTTGTCTTTTCTGCAACGCAATATTTCTGGCTAAATTCGATTGCAGTTGTTGAGTGTAAGCGCTAACGGCTTCTGAAATAGCCTGCTTCTTTCTCTCTAAGACTTCAACATGCTCATATATATCTGGTGACGAAACATCTCCTTTTAGGAGTCGCACTTTAAAATCATCTTGAAATTGATCTTTGGAGAAAGTGTCTAACAGTTTTCTCATAGCCGACGAACGACTACCTGATCGAAAAAATGTATCTAGCAACTGTTGTTGCCTTTCTAAAGCCCCAACATAGCTTGATAAGTATTGACTGTTGAGCTCTGGCGAACGATACAAACGGTAACTTAACCACGCTTCTCGCTGAGTCCAAAACACATAATTGATAAGATTAACAAACGTCGCATCGGCCTGGCTGATGTTTTCATCGGCTAAGGTAATACGGTATTCAGACAGCTCCATTAATACGTCTTTTAGCAAATCAAACGCACGCTCTGCCAACTGTATTTGGCGAAGGCTTTGGTTCGTACCAGCCAGGCTCCCCAACACACTCTTAAGTTCCACCATCTGTGGTTCGACGCTCCAGTTGGCGTCAACTTGCTGAAGTTGTCTTTGGTACTGAGTGAGCCTATCCAATTCCGCTTGTAAGGTTAAAAGTAACGGGCTGGCCTCAGAGGAGTCATTCGATAGAAACAGCCATCGATAAGCACCACTTGAAATAGCATTAAAAGATTGAAGTGCAGCAACCTTAATCCGTGTTGTTTCAAGGTGGTTCATCTTCTTTTCGTTCTTTAACACCTCATTGGCTGTAAACCCAAACATGATGAATACAGAAACTACAGACAGAAAAATAAGACGCCATCTAATTGACATATTTATCATTTTTATAACGACTCCCTTCCCGACGAAAATCTTACCCAACCTTTTTAAGAGTAGAACATTACAAGAGATTATTGATCTAATTGAATATCAACCAACGATACTCTGGTTCAAATTTGAGCATTCATCACCAACGAATACGGGTCTCTAAACTTTAAAACTGGGCGATATTTCTTTAAATCTTTCTGTAAAGAGGCGTGGATCGGCAATAAAAATTGAAATTTGTGAGGTCGAATCGTTTGCTTGATCCCTTTTTCGCACTCAGCTTTGCCTTATCCCCCGATCAAATAGGAAAAACGCTTGCTTCATTCATCTGTTGTTTACCATTTAAATGTAACTTGAGCAGGTGATCACACCCTTGATGAGCGCTCCCCCTAATTACAAGCCATATTTTGATGTGAGTATTTTTTGGCGAAAAACAAGTGCTACAAATCATTAAAGTCAATAGGCTTTATCTGTATAGAAAGCCCGTATTTTCGCGATATAAACCCAAGTTAACAGCTAATCTAGCTGTCTTTATTTTTCCTAGCAGAATAACCCTTCAGACCCTACAATCCCGCCACATAAAATTTACAAGTTATACACAAGGCATATCGAGCGTATTTAAAGTGGCATTAAAGATCACTATCGCTTCGATCACTCAATTCCCCGATGCACTATGGCGAACCAACACTCGCAGTGCTTTCAAAAATTAACGTGAAAGGTCCCGAGTAAAGATGAGTCCCGAAAAGCACCTCCAAGACTGGCAAACAAGTCAAACTATTGCAGAATCCATCGCTCCTACTTTAGGTCAGTTGTATCGCCAAAAAGGCGTTGAAGTTATCCTCTTTGGTAAGACCCTAGTTAACGCGACCACTATCGATATTATCAAAGCTCACCGCATCGCAAAACGTTACACAGGCTCAGCACTCACCACAGAGCAAACTCAACCTATCATTCAACATCTTCTCTCTATGAACCTGTCTCCATGTCGCATCGATGTGGGTCGCCTTGCGCATGCATTCTGGCAAGATCGCGAAGACACACATGGATTGGATGATTTCCTACAAACGGCACTCATCGAATCGCTTGCAGGCGATGCGATGACAGAACCTCGTGACGTTGTACTGTACGGTTTTGGTCGTATTGGCCGCCTGCTCACTCGTCTATTGATCGAGAAAAGTGGCCCGGGTTATCCACTTCGTTTACGTGCAATCGTTGTACGTGGCGGCAAAGATGGCGACCTAGAAAAACGTGCTAACCTACTTCGTCGCGACTCTGTACACGGCCAATTCAATGGCAGCATTGTTGTAGACCAGCAACGCAAAGCGATCATCGTTAACGGTAACTTCATCCAAGTTATCTACGCAAACAAACCACAAGAAGTGGATTACACGGCTTACGGTATTGAAAACGCACTTGTGGTTGATAACACAGGCGTATGGCGTGACACGGAAGGCCTGAGCCAACACATTGCGTGTAACGGTGCGAAAAAAGTTCTACTGACTGCGCCAGGCAAAGGTGACATCAAGAACGTGGTATTTGGTGTGAATGAAAATGTTATTCAGCCAGAAGACACGATCATCTCTGCAGCAAGCTGTACCACCAACGCAATCACGCCAGTACTGAAAGCGGTTCACGACAAGTTTGGCGTGCTGTCTGGTCACATCGAAACGGTGCACTCATTTACCAATGATCAAAACCTAATCGATAACTTCCACTCAGGTGATCGTCGTGGTCGTGCTGCTTCATTGAACATGGTTCTAACATCGACCGGCGCTGCTAAAGCGGTATCAAAAGCGATGCCAGAAATGGAAGGCAAGCTAACAGGTAATGCGATTCGCGTACCTACGCCAAACGTTTCAATGGCAGTAGCGAACCTAAACCTTGAGAAAGGTACAAACAAAGAAGAGTTGAACGAGTACCTACGTGAAATGGCGCTGTCTTCTGCTTTGTCTGCACAAATCGATTACACAGACTCGACTGAGATTGTATCTACAGACTTGGTTGGATCTCGTCACCCAGGAGTGATTGACGGTGTGGCGACTATTGCACAAGACAACCGTGCGGTGCTGTACATTTGGTACGATAACGAGTTTGGTTACAGCTGCCAAGTTGTTCACTGTATGGAACAGATGATGGGTGTCCGTTACAAGACATACCCTAACGTTGAATCAACTTCGCGCTTATAGATATTTCCAGCACAAAAAGCGCCACAGCATAATAACGATATCTGCGAAAGCTGAGAGGGCTTAGCTTCGCCCCCTTTTGCTGTACTTCCTCGTATCGACAAGAGGGTTGCCACTTAGATCTGTTCTCTCTAACGGATCTAGGTGGCCTTTTTACATCTAGCGCCCTAACTTTTATCTCGATGACAAGACCTTGTCTTCATCACTCTTGCAAAGCCACACTTCACGTCTGTTATAACGCCACCTCAACATCTGACTGAATCGAGCTGGAACACGCAAGTACGTAACCCTGTTCAATCTGTTCTGGTGTCAATGTCTCTTGGCTGCTTGATTCCACGGATCCTTTGGTCACTTTGCATTTACACGAACCACAAATCCCACTGCGACAAGCGATAATAATTGGCACGCCTGCTTTTTCTAATGAATCCGCCAATGGGGTGCCCGTTTCCGCTTCCACTTCTGCGCCAAATGCAGGAACAAATACCTTAACAGCACCGTTTGAACCCGCAGCCGCTTCCGCCTGTGACTCTTCTGATTGAGCATTCTGAGTAGCAGGCGTAAAGCTTTCTTGATAGAAATTATCCATGTTGAACTCAAGTTCTTTCAGATAACTTTCAATATCTTGCATGAAACCCACAGGCCCACACAGGTAAACGGTTCTCTCTAAGATATCTGGGCTCAGTTTCACCAAGCCGTTTTTATCTAAACGACCTTGAGGGGCGGTTGTTCCTTCGTTGTCTTTTAGCAGCAGTTTTAAGTTGAAATTGGCATGTAATTCATCGAGCTGATGAAGTTCTTCAAAGTAGATAGTCTCATGCCGATTACGCGCTATATGAACAAAATCGATGTCAATCTCACCGCCTTGAGCCAGCCAATATTTTACCATCGCCATCACAGGGGTGATCCCGCACCCCGCGCTGACTAAAGTGACTTTATTTGTCGCTGTTGGTATGCAATCAATGCAGTTAAACGCGCCTGCCGGCTTCAATACAGAAACCTCATCACCTTCATCAAGCTCATCAACAATAAAGTTCGAAACCAAACCACCTTCCACACGCTTTACCGTCAGTTTCAGTCGGTTATCTTCAGGACAAGACGCTACAGAATAAGCACGGTAATCCGTTTTCGTCGGCGTCTCCAAACCCAGAGTAACGAATTGCCCTGGCTTAAAATTGAAATGTAAGTCTTGTGGAATACTGCCAAGCTCAAAGCTGACCGTATCTGGCGTCTCGTGCCATTTCTTTAAACACACTAAATTGATTGAATCGCTATCCGACCATGCATACATAGTTCGTGTACCTTACTGATGATTAAATGACTAAAGAGTTAAATCGAAAAAGCCCCGCCGCTGTTTGTTTTAAAAAACATCACAACAACGAGGCTTAGAGTTGGCTTAAATTAAGCCGCTAAGATTGTTTTAAGATCTTGCTCTGGCGTTGAGATAGAACGCATATCGAACTCATCTTGAATAATCTTCAATAGGTTCTCGGTTAGGAAAGCGGGTGCGGTTGGGCCGGTGTAGATGCCTTTCACACCAAGCGCAAACAGGGTAAGCAGGATAACGATCGCTTTTTGCTCGAACCAAGAAAGAACCAGCGTTAGTGGTAGTTCGTTGATACCACAATCAAACTCTTGAGACAGTGCAATAGCCAGCTGAATCGCAGAGTATGCATCGTTACATTGACCCACATCGAGCAAACGTGGAATACCGTTAATGTCACCAAATTGGTTTTTGTTGAAACGGAATTTACCACACGCCAATGTCAGGATAACTGAATCGTCAGGTACTTGTGCTGTGAAGTCTGTGTAGTAACTACGCTCAGATTTGTCGCCGTCACATCCACCCACTAGGAAGAAGTGCTTGATGTTGCCTTCTTTCACTTGCTCAACCACCGCAGGCGCGGCTTCCATCAGTGCATTACGACCAAAACCGACAGTGATCATTTGCTCGATCTCGTCATGCTTGAAGCCTTCTTGCGCGAGTGCACAATCGATCACTGCACTGAAATCGTCACCTTCAAGGTGAGCAACACCCGGCCAGCCTACGATGCTACGCGTAAATAGGCGGTCAGCGTATGAGCCCACATCTGGGTTAAGCAGACAGTTAGATGTCATGACGATCGCACCTGGGAAGTTCGCAAATTCTTTTTGCTGGTTCTGCCAAGCGCTGCCGTAGTTACCTGCAAGGTGTGGGTACTTGTTCAGTTCAGGGTAGCCGTGTGCAGGTAGCATCTCCCCGTTGGTGTAAACGTTAATGCCCTTACCTTCCGTTTGTTGAAGGATCTTTTCTAGATCATGCAAGTCGTGACCAGACACAAGGATACAGTGACCTTGCTTCGTCTTCACATTCACGGTTGTTGGTTGAGGGTGACCAAATGTATCTGTCTCGCCTTTATCCAGCATTTCCATGACTTTGTAGTTCATCAAGCCAATCTGCATAGACGTATCTAACAGTTGTTTTAAATCTGATGGATCCGTACCTAGAAAAGCCATGATTTCATGGTATTCAGCAAAGATAGCATTGTCAGTTTGACCAAGAACACGTGCGTGCTCCATGTAAGCTGCTGCACCTTTTAGCCCGTAAAGACAAAGAAGGCGAAGACCAATCACATCTTCGTGTTGAGAGTCGTGACCACGGTTTACCGCCGCTTGAGGGGCTAGTGCCAATAACTCTGAAGAGTCCGTTGGCAGATCGAATTGCGCAGCAGCTGAAAGTGCTGGGATTTCAAAACCGATCAACGTAGCAGCCGCACGTACCTGTTGTTCTAAACGCTGCTTAAACTCGTGAGATTGCTGTGCAAATTCAATGATACGAACAGGGTCGAAGTTAACGTTAGTCAGTGTTGCGAAAAACGCTTTTGGCGCCCACTCGTCGATTTCAGTATCAATAACATCACAAGCACGGCCCAAATTGGCCCAAAAAGAAACACCTTGAAGAGAATGCACCAACACGTCTTGAAGGTCGGATACTTCCGACGTTTTACCACACATACCTTGTGCGAAAGAACAGCCTTTTACGGTTGGGGTTTGAATGGTTTGTTCACATTGAATGCAGAACATATAGGGCTCCAGTAATTTTTATTAACGGTAAGTACTTTGCTTACCGTGACTTATTGCGAACTCTATAGAGCATCAAGCGTGCCAACTTTTAAATCACTGATTTTATTGAACTTAGTTTTTATTCCATATTTTTTATGCGTGATTATGACTGCATATAAAACCCACAACAGCACACACCCGTGTCATAATGACTCTCGGAAATTAATTAACGGTGTTCATGTTTCGTTCAGAATAGAAGCGATAAAGTAACAACATAGAAAAAGAGGAATGAATATGAAAAATATATTAGTTACGATTGTTGCATTGTTTACTGGCCTTTTAGCGTTATTCACAAGCTTGATCCTTGCAATTCCTTTAGCTATTGCAGCTTTAATTACTGGCAAGCGCATTCAGAATCAAATGAAGAAACAAGGTTTCGCAGCTCACATGAACACTCGTCAGTCATCAACCCATGATGCTGGTGTTATTGAAGGTGAATACGAAGATCTTTCAAGCAAAAAGTAACCTAAACTCTAGTTTCAAACAGAGTGTAAGCACAACAGAGACAAGATGACATAATGCAAAGAAAGCCCCTCTTAGCACTGCTGGCCTTAACGACTTTAAGTCTCGTTGCTTGCTCCAACGAGACACCGATACCCGCTTACGAAACATCGCCAAACTTGCCTAGCTATCAGCAAGATAGCTTTGATGCCTACGTCAATGAAACTCAAGATTGGCTATGGAAAAACCGCGTGTTCATGACCGAAGACAAGCAACTCGAGATCCAACTCAATTCACCAACCGAGTATCAACCCACCTCGCCAAACGGTAAGGCGGTGTTATTGGTTCATGGATTAGGCGACTCACCTTACTCATTTAAAGACATCGCTACCCATTTGGCAGAGCAAGGTTACTTAGTGAGAACCGTATTGCTACCAGGTCACGGCAGTCGCGTGGGTGACTTAATGCAGCCGAGCCTAGAAGATTGGCAAGGGGTGGTGGCTCATCATACGAAGTTACTTGAGCAAGAGTATGATTCTGTTTGGCTAGGCGGCTATTCAACGGGTGCAAACCTCGTGACTTCACAGGCGATGAACGATCCAAAGATCTCTGGGTTACTGCTGTTCTCTCCGGCGTTTCAACCGAGCTCGTCTGCTGTTCAATACGCAGGGCTAGCAAGCTACTTTATCACTTGGGCTGATCAAGATCCTGAAGATAATATTTTGCGTTATAACTCATTGCCTATGAACGGTGCCTCGGTTTACTACGAGACATCAGAAGTCGTACGTGATGACTTACAAGATAAGCACTTCGACAAACCCGTGTTTATTATGATGAGTGAAGGCGACAGCGTGATTGACACCAACTACGTTCAGCAAACGTTTACTGAATCGATGCCGAATCCAAATAATGTGTTGGTTTGGCAAGGAGAGACGACTCTCGAGGATCCTCGCGCTGTTCAGTACAGCATGAAAATTCCAGAGCAACGTATCTCGAACGGCTCTCACATGGGCTTACTGTTCTCACCAAACAACCCTTACTACGGAATCAATGGTAGCGAAAAGATTTGCTCCAATGGTCAGGCAGAAGGCTTTGAAGAACAATGCAACGCAACCAGTGAGGTTTGGTACTCAGCTTGGGGCTATCGCGAAGACGGCAAAAACCATGCACGTTTGACTTACAACCCCTACTTCTCAGAGTCGATGGCGAAGTTGGATGCCGTGCTAAATTCTGAAGGCTAACAAACTCAAATCTGTCACAGCCAAACATAGAAATCAAAAAGGCTCACTAGATAATGTCTAGTGAGCCTTTTTTAATGTGTATTGTTTCTCGTGAATGTCTCGTTACTTATTCTTATCGCGCATTGCTATATCGTCCACACGACACGAACAGCAAGCAAGATCAACACCACGCCAGATAGTCGATCAATCAACTGAGCTTTCAAGCGAATACGTTCAACAATCAACGGACTAGACAGTACCAAGGTGATAAAGGTGTACCAAAGCCCATCAACAATCAGCGGTGTTGAAACAATAATCACTTGATTGCTGAGCTCGTTACCTAACGCCACAAATTGGCTAAACAGAGCGATAAAGAACAGCGCAATCTTAGGGCTCAAGATAGAAATCAAGAAAGCCTCGCGAGCAGACTGTATGTAACTCACCTGTTCACCCGCTTCTAATTTCGCGGCAACACCACCTTTCGAACGCAATGCATTTACGCCGAGATAAAGCAGATAAGCCGCACCCGCTAAACTAATACCTTTAAACAACATGGGTGATTGCTCAAGCACAACGGCCAAACCAACAATGGTTGCGAACGCATAAATACCGATGCCCGCGGCGTGTGACCAAGCTGCGATAAGCCCGTTCATACGGCCACCAGCTAAACTGTGCTTAGCAATCATCGCCAAGCTTGGGCCCGGAGACATGGCACCCAACAAGCAAATCGCTAATAAAGAAAACCAAATTGTTACTGTCATCATTCCATTCCTAATAAAATAAAGCGTTCCAGCTGAACGCTCTACGCTTAATACTCAATACTTGGCACTGACCATAATTCGCAGGAGGTATTATTTGAAATCAAAGATTATCATCACACTTATGATTTCAAGTCATACTGATATTGTAACTCGACTTTTGCATGGCTTGGAATGCTTTTTCCCGCGCCCATTTGTGAGCAGAGTCGTTGTCATATTTAGGGTGCCACATTAACCAATAGGTATGCATTTCCGTATTAAATGGCAATGAAAAGTAGCTAGTATCGAGGTGTCGACCTAGGTTATAGGCGATATGTTCTGGCACGATCATCAGATAGTCGTCTTGCATTAACACAGTGCCAGCGGATGAAAAGAACGGGACCTGCAAAGCCACTCTTCGTTTCAGCCCTTGCTTCTTCAATGCTATGTCCGCGTAGCTGTCTTTATCTCCGCCACCCGTCACTTTGATGTGAGAGTAGTGAACAATATCTTCTGCACTCAACACCGCTTGTTGAGCCAATGGGTGCGACTTGCGCATCAAACACACCGACTTATCTTCGCCAAGTTTGATGCTTGAGACATGTTCAGGCTTTGTGGGAAACATACTAGAAGCCAAGTGAATCCCCGAATCGTTCAGTGCTTCAAGGTAGTTTGGCTGCCACAGGCGATAAGCCAAATTGATGTTCGGCGCTTCAGCGGACACCTCTGCCACAATCACTGGAAGAATATACTGAGCGACATAATCACTCGAAGACAACACCAATTCACCCTGCCAGTCTTGTGGTTCGAAGGGTTTATCATCTAACAGGTGGTCAAACTCGCCAAACAGGTCGTCGAGTTTGTCTTTGAGTAGCAGTGCACGGTTGGTCGGCACCAGTTTATTGCCATCACGGACCAGCAAAGGGTCACCACACAAATCTCGTAACTGGCTGAGTTGACGGCTCACAGCGGATTGTGTGATATGCAGGCGTTGGGCAGACCGGCTTACATGACACTCTTCAAGAAGTACATGCAGAGAGCGCAGTAAGTTTAAGTTGATATTGCCTAACATGAATGCACCGTCGCATTCTGTTTGTTGAAAAACTCGGTCAAAACCGTATGAGTCATTAAGTGGCGCAGATCTGGATAGCTTTGCAGCTGATCGCGAACTCGGTTCAAGCTCTCCATACTTTCAACTTCAACATAAAGCATCATATCGGTCTCACCGCTAATCGAGTGGCACCATTGCACCTCATCGATACTCTGGATTTGTTCCGCGTAAGACTCACAACTATGGTCACTACTCGACATGTCGAACTTCAACAAGATATAAGCGCACACATTCTTTGGTTGGTTAGGCTCTGCCACTTGAGCGCAGTAGCCCGTAATCACTTTGTCGCTTTCCAGTTTCTTGATTCTGGCGTTCACCGCCGAGCGCGAGAGGCTGACATCTCGGGCGATATCACTCACTGAGCATCGTGCATTGGTTTTGAGAATAGCCAAAATCTGACGATCAAATTTATCCATGCTTCTGATTCTTTCCACTTACTGTTCTATTTATAACGGCTAATTTGACACAACTTTCCTACTTATAACAGCCATTCTGACAGCCGACACTTTCACGCTGAATCGGATTAATACCGTTAAAATGACGGTCTGTTACGACGTTTCGCTAGCTGTATTATTGATGTCGACAATGTATGCTCTCAATCATAGCTTCACACACACCAGAAGAAAGTTACTGGAAGACCGTGACCAAAATCAAATAGCTAGGAGAGCGAATGACACAACTCAAACAAGAAATCACGCTTATTTCAGGAATCGGACAACTGTCGACGACCTTGCTAGGCACGGGATTATTTATGATACCTGCGATCGCAGCAGGTATTGCCGGACAGTTGTCTCTACTCGCTTGGTTAATCCTATTTATCGCTATTTGCCCGATTGCACTGACCTTCGCAGCATTAGGAAAACGCTACCCGAATGCGGGTGGCACAGCCTACTTTGTGCGTCAGGCGTTCAATGAGCGATTAGAAACCAGCGTGGCATGGTTATTTGTGAGCGTTATTCCTGTCGGTATTCCAGCGGCCATTGCGTTGGCAGGTGGCTTTGCTCAACAATTGTTACCCACCCCTCTCGACACCCCACTGGGTGCTCAGTCCTTTACCGTCGCTCTGCTTATTGCCGTCAATTTACTGGGCAGTAAATCTTCTGGCCGCTTACAAACCGCAATTGCGTTATCGATTTTCGCCTTGGTTAGCGCTTTTGTCTGGAAAGCCAACATCACGGTAGCCGATGTGACTCTTCCAACCATCTCGTCCGATTCAATGTGGTCTATCGGCGCTGCTTTGGCTGTCATGTTTTGGTGCTTTGTCGGAATAGAAGCTTTTGCCCACATGGGAGAGGAGTTCAAAAATCCACAACGTGACTTTCCAATCGCCATCATTGCAGGCTGTTTTGTTGCGGGGTTAGTGTACTGGGCTTGTTCCGTCGTGATTCTTAAACTGGGCGCTTACGGTTCACCTGAATTCGATGCGACATCCATTCCTTGGGTAACAGAGCAACTGTTTGGTAATGGCTTCAAGACCGTGATTAGTGTGCTTGGGTTCTTTGCTTGCTTTGCCAGCCTCAACCTTTATACACAAAGCCTATCACGAATGATCTGGGCTCAAGCTCGTCAACATGCTCCTACAAGTAGAATGGCTCAACTGAACAGCCGCGGCGTACCACTTTACCCAACGTTAGTAATTGGCTTTGTCGTGCTTATCTCGTGTGTGATTGGTGAACTCTCTAATCTGGACCTTGAGTTCTTTCTCAAGCTCGCCAACGGTATTTTTGTTCTGGTTTATCTGCTCGCGATGTTAGCCGCTTGCCGATTGCTGACAGGCGCTTCTAGATACACAGCCATGCTCTCATTGGTCATCTGTACCTTGGTGTTTATCTGTTTAAGTTGGTCGATGCTCTATGCGGCAACCATTTTTGTGACATTGTCACTCCCCTGGCGCCAGTGGTTAGGTAAACCCACAGTCTCTATCGACAAGCTGTAGTCATTTTAAACAATGGGTAGAGCCTCCTGAATACTATCGACTATCTGTGCTACCTTAAGTTATCAACAGATCACGGCCTTTTTTTTGCAAAATGCAATTGCACTTTGCAAAAACACATTACAAAAACGCAAATCTGGTGCTCAAATACGCACCAGATTGCTATAAAACTAACGTTTTTACGTGATTTTAAAAGTTGGCACACTAACTGCAATGGACATATTGACCCTTCTTAAGCCGAGGGTCACCTAGCCAACTGACGTTGTTAGTGAACCTACTCTTGTTCACAAAATATATAGGCCAATTGCGAGTATTGCGATTGGCTATTTTTTTGCCTGTAGTTTGGCTCACCGCTCTTCTTTCGATACAGATACCCGTTCAAATATCATAACAATCAATATTCCAGGCCAACCAAGAACAGTCGATAACGAATATGTTATAGAAAACGTTTTCTATTTCTTTTTTTGAAAAAAAAGCAGAAATTAACCTTATGTTTTATATGACAATTAATACCATAACTGATTTCAAATCACCTTTACTGATAAAATTAGCATTGACTATGTGATTTATATCACAATAATGCGCACGTTTGCCTGCAATATGGCGACCGTTAATTTTAATTTTGATCATTTGCGGAGGTAAAAAATGGCTGCTGATAATAACTACAGTCTAGGGCCGGTTCCTACATCGGCTAGGAAAGGAGTCGCTTCACTCACCATGGTAATGCTAGGACTCACTTTCTTCTCTGCAAGTATGTGGACAGGTGGTTCACTCGGGACAGGTCTTTCATTCAACGATTTCTTCCTCGCCGTTCTCATCGGTAACCTAATCCTCGGTATTTACACTTCTTTTCTTGGCTACATCGGCTCATCTACTGGCCTCTCTACTCATCTTCTTGCTCGTTTCTCTTTCGGTACTAAAGGCTCATGGCTTCCTTCTGCGCTACTTGGTGGTACACAAGTCGGTTGGTTTGGTGTGGGTGTTGCGATGTTTGCTATTCCAGTACAAAAAGCAACCGGCATTGATACTAACACCTTAATTATCGTATCTGGCTTGTTGATGACGGGTACGGTGTATTTCGGTATCAAAGCACTCATGGTGCTTTCAGCGATTGCGGTGCCTGCGATTGCGATTCTGGGTGGTTACTCAGTACTGACTGCCGTGCACAGTGTGGGGGGACTAGAGCAACTGCAACTGATTAAACCTGAGACGCCAATGGACTTCTCAATGGCTCTGGCAATGGTTGTTGGTTCGTTCGTCAGTGCGGGTACGTTGACCGCCGATTTCGTTCGCTTCGGTAAAAGACCAGCGAGCGCAGTGTTAATTACCATGGTCGCGTTCTTTATCGGTAACTCACTGATGTTTATCTTCGGCGCAGCAGGCGCAGCAGGCGCAGCAGCAACCGGTCAAGCTGACATTTCAGATGTGATGATTGCGCAAGGTCTACTGCTTCCAGCCATCATCGTGCTTGGCTTGAATATCTGGACAACCAATGAAAATGCACTTTATGCATCAGGTCTTGGCTTTTCTAATATCACCGGCCGCTCAAGCACGACAATGTCTATCATTAACGGCATTATCGGTACGATTTTCGCGCTTTGGTTATACAACAACTTCGTTGGTTGGTTAACCTTCCTTTCGCTAGCGATTCCACCCATTGGGGGCGTAATCATCGCCGACTTCTTCGCGAACCGCAAACGTTACAAAGATTTTGCAAATGCAGAGTTCCAAACCGTTAACTGGGCTGGCATTATCGCGGTAGCAACAGGCGTAGCCGCTGGTCACTTCCTACCTGGCGTTGTTCCTTTGAACGCCGTGTTAGGTGGTGCTATCAGTTACCTCGTGCTTAATCCTCTATTGAACAAAACAGCTCTGAAATCTCAGGCTGCTTAAGGACACACTATGACAACCTTATTAATCAAGAACGCGAAACTTCAAGACCAAGAGGGCTTGAAACAGATTCTGATTGAAAATGGTCAATTTTCTCGCATTCTCGATAATGACGCGCCAATCAATCATCAAGGTGAGATCCTTGATGCTGAAGGTGGCATTGCCGTTACTCCTTTCTGTGAACCGCACATCCACCTAGATACCACTCAAACCGCCGGTGAGCCGAACTGGAACATCTCTGGTACTTTGTTTGAAGGTATAGAGCGTTGGGCCGAGCGTAAAGAACTGCTATCAATCGAAGACGTGAAGTCTCGAGCTAAGCAAACACTGAAATGGCAGATAGCTAACGGTGTTCAACACGTTCGTACACACGTTGATGTGTCAGACCCAACACTCGTTGCGTTAAGAGCGATGGTTGAAGTTCGTGAAGAGATGAAAGAGTGGGTCGACATCCAGATCGTTGCATTCCCTCAAGAAGGCATTCTTTCATACCCTAACGGCAAAGAGTTACTTGAAGAAGCCGTGAAGATCGGCGCTGACGTTATTGGGGCTATCCCTCACTTCGAATTCACTCGTGAATACGGTGTTGAATCTCTGCATTACGTGTTCGAACTGGCACGCAAGTACGACTGCCTGATCGATGTTCACTGTGATGAGATCGACGACGAACAGTCTCGCTTTGTGGAAACATTAGCCGCCCTTGCTCATAAGTTTGAAATGGGCGAGAAAGTAACCGCTAGCCACACCACAGCAATGGGGTCGTACAACGGCGCTTACGCATCTCGTCTATTCCGTCTATTGAAGATGTCTGGTATCAACTTCGTGGCAAACCCGTTAGTGAACATTCACTTGCAGGGCCGTTTCGACGATTACCCGAAACGCCGTGGTGTCACACGCGTAAAAGAGATGCTCGCGGCTGATATTAATGTGTGTTTCGGCCACGATGATGTGTTTGACCCATGGTACCCACTGGGTACAGCGAATATGCTTCAAGTCTTACACATGGGTCTGCACGTAACACAGGTTATGGGCTACGACCAAATCAACACCTCACTTGATTTGATCAGCAAGAACTCAGCTCGAACGCTTAACATTCAAGACAACTTCGGTATTGAAGAAGGTAAGCCTGGTAGCTTGCTGATTCTTCCTGCTGACAATGGCTTTGATGCGGTGCGCCGCCAAGTACCAGTCCAGTACTCAATACGCCACGGTAAAGTGATTGCAGAGACTCAACCTGCTAAAACAAAAATTAACTTAGATCAGACAGAAGATATCAACTTCAAGCGCTAATCTCGTCTATACTTACCGGAGAGAAGGATACTGAGGTTGTCCTTCTCTACTATCGTGCTTGGCGAAGTGACAAAATCATCACTGTATCGGTGTTTTTTGCCAGCCAACACTACACAACAAAAAGAAGTATTTCACAATCTATGCGTGTACTTCTCGAAAGACTGTGTTAACATGCATTCGCTCTGTTAGCCGGAGTTATTTAAGTTAGATGAATAGTAAAAAATTGACATGTAAAATCGTTACCCGTTTTTGTAAGTAGTTTTTCCTTATTTCGCAGTAATATTAAATAATTCAATTATCAGCGCATTGCAGTAATGCAATCAACAATTAAAATTTATGAATAAGGGACAAATTATGTCTAACACAAATACTGGCACTGTAAAATGGTTTAACGAAGAGAAAGGTTTCGGCTTCATTTCTCAAGACAACGGCGGTGCTGACGTATTCGTACACTTCCGTGCAATCGCTTCAGAAGGTTTCAAAACTCTGAAAGAAGGCCAAAAGGTTTCTTTCGAAGTTGAAAACGGTCAAAAAGGCCTACAAGCAGCAAACGTTGTTGCTCAATAATTAGCTTCTAGCTAAAAAGAACTTTAAAGCGCTGATTTATATCGGCGCTTTTTTACATCTATCCATCAATCTTTCTCCCTCTTTAAGATTTCAAGCGACATCCTCTTAATCCGCCAAACCTTATAACTCAAAACTCAACATCCATGCTCTGGTCACAAAGTTGAGACAAATCCCCACGATAACCGGCTAATTTTGCCGTAACAAAAACCCTCTTTTGTAGCCCCGCTGATAAGTCGATGCCTAGCCAAATAGTCATCGGCATACTCGAAATTTCAATATGTATGCAATATATCCACACTATAAATGTGTGTTTTATGCGCTTCTAACTGCTAATTTCATAATTTTTAAAGCAAAATCCTTTGAAATCCGCTAACCTTGTCAACCAGTGGCTTGAGCTAGTTTAAAATATGCAGTAGAAATAATGAAAAAAGACGAATTTCAAAAATCCACCGCTAATCTAAAAAAAGCGGTACCTCTCATGATGAAAAATAGAGTGTCTACCACACCTGCAAATTACGCACTCTGGTACACTTATGTGGATAATGCGATCCCACAACTGAATGAAGAGATGGATGGCATTCTTGAACACTACAGCATTTGCCCACCGGCTGTTAGTGAACAACTTTACAACGATTATGTTGCTAGCAAAGCTGAAACTAATATCAACGATCTTCGAGCGAATTTGGAATTGCTGGTTTCTGAAGTTTCGAATTCGATGAACGATACGCTCATAGACACCTCTGCTTTCTCTGATATGATCGACAAAAGCTTTGCGGGTTTAGCCGGTGTCGAACATGATAGTTTCTCTATTGATGAAGTGATGTCTCTAGTCCGCCAACTCGTTTCAGAATCTCATCATATTCGCCACTCGACCAAATTCTTAAATTCTCAACTGAACGCTGCAGCGTTAGAAATCACCAAACTTAAAGCTCAACTTGTCGAAGTGCAAAGGGATGCGCTCTTTGACAATACAACAGGACTCTATAACCGTCGTTCTTTCGAACGAGATTTAGAAACCTTGTGTGAAGCGAAACAATCTTTTTGTTTAATCCTTCTCGACATCGATCACTTTAAAGATTTCAACGATACTTATGGCCACTTATTTGGCGATATGGTACTCAAAGGCATCGCTCGTAAACTGAAATTAAGTTGTCGAGACGGCATTTGTGCCTATCGATTTGGTGGTGAAGAATTTGCGCTTATCGTACCCAATAAATCACTCCGTATGACTCGCCAACTCGCTGATACCAATCGACGCTCTCTAGAAAAGCTGTCGATCAAAGACCGTCGCAGCGGAAAGCAAGTCGGCAATATCACAGCGTCGTTTGGTGTCGCTGAGCTTGAGCCTGGTGAAGCTGCTCAATCACTGATCGAGCGTACCGATAAACTACTTTATGAAGCGAAGTCTCTTGGCCGAAATCGAGTCATGCCTCTTTAGGTTTATCAATGACACGACTCAACGAAAACCAGTGAAACATTAATCAACGTACGTTTAAAAAGAACATCAAAAAGCCCCAAAGATAACTGCTGCGTTAATCTTTGGGGCTTTTTTGTCGGCTGTACGTCGGTTTATTAACTACTGACTTTAATCCTATAGTCAACGAAAACCTGCTTCTTGTTGCTAAAGTTGGTAGCAGTAATTGAGGCAGTAATCTTCACCACTTTTTGCTCTAAACTCTTTATCTTCACTGGATGCCTTTAGTTTACCCTTTGCATCACCTTGAATCAAACTGATCCAGTGGCGCATCGCAGCAATAGTCTCTTCACGCATTGTGGTGGTTGCTTCCATTGGTGATTGACCAAACGTGGTGCATGATTCCAACTGAATATCATCGATTTCTACCAGTTCAATACAACCCGTCCCTTTGTGACAACCAAACATCACCTCTAAGTGGCTTCCACTGCCATCTCGGAACAAGATTGAATCTGGGTCACATTTCTCCCCCATATAAGCCACAAATTGCTTAGGGTGCTTCAGACCACTGTGTTGGCCACCTTTGAAGTAAGCCATGACATGATGGTAATCGACGACGTAGCTGGTTACGTCTTGATGTGAGCCATTCTCGAGAGGGAATAGTCGATCAAGTAACTGCTTTGCTTTCACTTGCTTTTCAGTTTGCTGGCTTGCACTGATTGTCTCGACGGCAAAGACAGCTTCAGCGATAAAGGGTTTTGTTTGTTTTTGGATTTCTGTTTTATCGAATGTAAGCATATTCATAGTCTTTCCCTCTTGACCAGTTCGGTGATAACCACCGATTTCTGCAGCTAAAATGTGTCCTAGAGCAATTATTCCAAACTAACGTTTAATTTATTTGTCATTTTGTGAATTGCTTAGTTTGTAGATTAGCGCTTTTTTGCATACAATTTCACAACAAAAATTTTACAATGTGAATTTTACAAATATGGCCTTGTCAAAAAGTTTAGTTCGTCAGTCTCATTTCCTAGGCACGAAAATACGTAACCTAAGAAAACGTAATCATTTAACCATGGAAGATCTGTCTGCGCGTTGTATCAGAATCAACCCAGAGTACGCACCTTCCGTTTCTTACCTTTCCATGATTGAACGTGGAAAACGGGTTCCAAGTATCGACATGCTGGAAGTGATTGCGCAGGTCTTTCAGAAGAACCCAACATGGTTCCTCGACGACGAATCAGAACAACAAGCCATTGCACCTGACAAAGGGAATCGCGGGGGGATCAGTGGTATGGCACTCGAGCCGAGTTTTCTTTTCTCGAACGATATCCTACAAATAGCGATTCCTGAGATGCTGTCACAAACTGGAATTTCAGGCCGTCAGTTTGCGCACCTCTTGATTCGAGCGCACCAAGAGAGCAACCAAAACCACTTCCCAGACCTAGAGCGCGCCGCTGAGGAAGTTGGCCTAAAGCGTCTTAACCTGAGCGTAGAAGACCTGATAGACATTGCTCGAAGCCTAGGAATCAACATCCGTTGGGTGACACGTACACCGCAAGACGTGGTTGATGAGCTTGGCATTAATGCTAAGCAACTAGTGACTTCATTTTTCGAACCTCCCGGCACTATCTTCCTCAATGAAATTCTTAAAGAGTACCCAACACGTCTAAAATACGATCTGTCGGTTTATATCGGCCATTGCATTCTGCATAGCAAAGAAGGCCTTAAGAGTGTGCTTTCCGTGGGTAATAACAACACATGGGACGACAATCAAGTATCGGGCTCTTCACAACTCAACTCTCAAGACATTCTTCAGGCATGGCGAGACTTTGAATCCAGTTTCTTTGCTGGCGCGCTACTGTGCCCGAAAGTCCCGTTTAGACAGCTGCTCGACCGCACGGGTTACGAAATCGACGTTCACAAAAGAGCTGGAGTTTCCCCCTCTGTTGCGATGCGCCGAATGACGGTAGTATCGCCCTACCCTCACTGGCACTACTTTGATGCTTATGGGCCAGGGAAGCTCAAAGCGGTATACCGCGGGAATGGGATTCCACTGCCTTGGGGAAATATGAGAACCGTCGCCGATCCATGTCAACATTGGGCTGTATTCCGTCGATTATCAGAACCTCGAGCGGGTAGCTCTGCTCAAATCTCTATTTTAAATGTGGGTGATGAACCAAGAATCTACTGCTGTGAATCCATCAATATGACAGATCCCGCGGGCAACAATCGTGTATTGTGTGCAGGCATCGATCTCAACCCTGCGATTGACGCTCAAGGTGGCAATTCAAGAGACATCGCAGAGCAACTAAAAGCATCATGCGTTAACAATGGTGGATCTGTGGCAATCCCGCGTAACATCAAAAAAGATCTGACGACAATAGCCAAGATTCTCAATATCAATTGGATTGAACGTGGAATCGAGACAGAGGCGAGACTTATCTGCTCAAGAGGAGGAGAATGCCCTCGCAAGCCAAGCTGTTACGCGAAATGTGATGAGTGTTAAAGCTATTTGTGGTTAAAGCGACAGCATTCAAGATCCGAGCACGATGAACGAGTCGCCGTGGGAACCTAATATTCCAGCTTATCCCGTCAAAAACGTTCAGTGTTCGCGAAGTCGCAAACATAAAAAACGCGAACATTGAAATTCAATATTCGCGTTTATTCGAGGTTACAACTTGCAGCAAGGGGTTAACCAACCGCTCCTTTTACTAAAAAGTAACGTCCGTAAACCATCCTCTCAAAAAGGAACTACTTCTGCGCTGCTGGCTTAGTACGCGCTCTAGACGGTTTATTCGTCGATGGCCTGCTTGTCGTTGGCTTATTCGAAGACTTGCTTGGCCCAGTGTGTCCACTATAACCTGACTTGTTAGGTTTCCCTGAGCCCGTTGGTTTACCCAAAGTGTTTTGAGAGCCTGAGTTATTAGTAGAAGGCTTGCTCGCCGCATTACCACGCTTATAGTTACTGCCGTTGTTTCTGACCGACTTATCATCCGCTGCTACCGCTGAATTACCATCCGTCGCTTTTTTTGCTGAATTAGGCTGACGCTTTGGCGCCGTTCCAGTACCTGACACATGACGCTTGTTTTTGCCTGCCGGTTTATGCCCACGAGCATTTTCACCAGAGCGTTGACCATCAGCATGTTCACGTGTTTTTTTCGGCTTCTTAGGCTTAATTGGACGTGAATCTAATCGAGACTCAGGTAACTTATTTACTGGTGAGAACCCTTCAAGTTGACGACGCTCTAGCACTTGTTGAATAAGGCGTTCAATACCGAACAGTTCACCCACTTCATCCGCGCAAACCAATGAAATTGCTTTACCGACTTCACCAGCACGGCCTGTACGACCGATTCGGTGTACATAGTCTTCTGATACATGTGGAAGGTCGAAGTTAACCACTTGAGGCAGTTGCGGGATATCAATACCACGAGCGGCGATATCCGTCGCGACCAACACGCGAACCTTGCCTGTTTTGAAGTTCTCTAAGGCTTTAGTACGTGCACCTTGACTCTTATTACCATGAATAGGAGCAGCCGTGATGTCTTGCTCTTCAAGGAAACGAGCAAGTTTATTCGCGCCATGTTTTGTTTTGCTAAAAACCAACACCTGTCGCCAATCATTATCTTTGATTAACTTCGCGAGCATTGGGGCTTTTTTATTTTTGTCGACTGGATAAATGCTTTGCTCAACCGTCTTCGCTGTCGAGTTTGCAGGGCTTACCGAGATCTCTACGGGATTATTTACTAAGCCTTTTGCCAATTTACGAATATCATCCGAGAAAGTCGCCGAGAACAGTAGATTTTGTCGGTTTTTAGGTAAGAAAGCTAAGATCTTACGGATATCACGAATGAAGCCCATGTCGAGCATGCGATCGGCTTCATCGAGTACCAATATTTCTAGCTGATCGAAACGCACAGCATTTTGATTGTAGAGATCAAGCAAGCGTCCAGGTGTTGCCACTAGAACATCACTACCTTTACGCAGTTTTTGCATCTGAGGGTTAATTTTCACGCCACCAAACACTACCGTTGAAGTCAGAGGGAGATTAATACCATACTTAACCACACTACCATTCACTTGCGCAGCAAGCTCACGAGTTGGTGTTAGCACCAGTGCACGCACTTGATTCTGACGTACGCGAGGGCCTTTTGATAAAATTTCAAGAATAGGTAGCGTGAAGCCTGCAGTTTTACCTGTACCTGTTTGAGCAGCGGCCATAACATCTTTGCCCGTAAGGACAGCGGGTACGGCTTTCTCTTGAATTGGTGATGGCTTATCGTAACCTTGCGCTTCAATAGCTTTAAGGATCGGTTCAGAAAGGCCAAGGGAGGTAAAACTCATAGATTATTTTCTCAGTTGAATAACATTTAGTATGAGCAACACTAAAACTGAGTGTTGCTGCAGCTCTTACTTATCAAATCATTGGTCATTGATACGGAGCAAAGCGCGGTATTCTGAAGCTTTTCCTCACATTCAGCAACTAAATTCTAATCATAGGCCTTATTCAACTTAGCGAGCTTGACGCTTCTTTTGGTACATTTTTTCATCAGCCACTTTTAATAGACTATCCACATCACTGTAACTGTTATTATAAATAACCCAACCGACACTGATGTTAAGAGCAATTAAATGCTCTTCATAGGCTAACGGAGTGTCACAAATAGCACTTTGTAATTGGTTAACAATCGATATCACCTGTTGCTCATCAAGTATACGGGGTAATAGAACTAAGAACTCGTCCCCGCCCATCCTCGCAACAATATCAGAGCGACGTAACTGACTTTTAATTCGCTTAGCACATTCGACTAAAACTTGGTCTCCAGCCACATGACCGTAGGTATCGTTGATCGCCTTAAAACCATCGAGATCGATATTCACCACGGCAAATGTCTGTGCTCTCTGTTTCTTCACGCTTTTGAACGCTTGCTTTAAGCTACACATAAAAAAGCGACGGTTAGGTAACATCGTCAATTCATCTTGCATTGAGCGACTATCTGCTATTCGATAAAGCCTGTAAATCATAATGTAAGCAATCGCAAGAATCAGCGTTAACGTGTAGCCTACTAATCTAACGGCATAGATACGATACCAGGGCACGTCCATGAGCACATGTTCATTGCCAGATAAGGCGAGATACCACCCACCATAAGGGAAGTTTACCTGCTCAGTTGTAAATGCATTGGTGAAGACCTCTTGCCTACCATAAAAAACCGCACCTTCTTTTCCTGTACTATTGGCGCCACGTATCGCTAGCTCATATTTTTTTTCTATCTTGCTAATACCCACGTCTTCTAGTAGTGCCTCTAAATCAATCACTGCACTCGAAACGCCCCAATAGTCTTTATTAAAGGGCGGGTCTCTAAAGATTGGAGTACGCGAAATTAAAGCTTGTCCTCCTTGAAATAGCTCAAAGGGCCCAGCGATAAAGGTACTGCCAATATTACGAGCAATCTCAATCGACTCCCACTGGGTAGGATGATCGCGGTAATCAATACCAAGGATCTGCGCATTGCCTTCCATTGGATAAACAAAATTAAGCACGTCGTCTTCAGCTAAAGCAATCAGCCTAATATGAAACCCATCGCGAATAATATTCTGACCTATCCGCTCCCAATCTTTTTGACTTCCATGAGGGTTAATGGACACTAACGTTGAAAAGCTATTAACCACATACATGTCTGAGATGATCGTCGCTTCTATACGAGATCGAATAATCGATAATAGTTTCTTTGCCTCAGAATTAGCTTCATTCTTAAGGTGAGTGAGTTCCTTAGCGTGAAAAAACTCAATAGAACTTGCTACCACGACAAAAAATAATGAAGCTAACAATTTAGCAGGCCACAACTTGCTAGAACGACTTGGCATTAACGAACCTCTAACACTTTATTCGGTTTACTGCCTTAAATGGGCGCATTTGTTATAAATCCTTTGAGTATGCCTACAAGTTGTTAAAAATCTACACTTTGCTTTCAATCGCCATTCATTATTGAGTCATTCATCACTTCACCGTCAATGAGTGACGGAGACTTATTCAACAAAAAAACCTTAATGCACCTGATAAAGCTTACATGGTATTGACTTAAGCCTTACATTGAAGGATTAAGCAGTGCTATTTTATACACTCAACTCATTAGCTTGGCACCTTACAACATGAAGTTAAAAACGCTAGCGTTATGGACATTGCTATCAACCTCCGTTGCCGTTACGGTTCACGCACAAGAGACCGTAAAGGCACCAGAGATAAAACCGACCCCAAGCACACCAAGTACTCAGCATCATGTTGATGTGCGTCACTCCAATGAACAATCTTTCAAACAATCAGCCGATCACATTCGCAGGACCTATGAAAGTCAACTTTATACCCTTCCCGCCTTCAAAGAGGGTCATTACGGATTACGCATGTATCGCCAAACATTAGACGATAAGTATTCTGCTGCGGTATGGAGTGATATGGCACGTGTAGCGAGTAAACTCAGCTATTTATCTAATGATGTTCAGACGATGGAACAAATCGCTCTCTATTCGGGAAAACGTGTTGCCTCTTATATTAACGAGCATGACGAACGTAGTGTGCGACGCTACAATATCACCAAGCACATGCCTGAATACCTCTATATTGGTGTCGACCTTCTCGGCTCTATGGCCCGAGCCAATGAGTACGGTTTAAAACATAACAACGATGCTAAGCTGCGAGAAATTATTCGTCGTTATGACTTCACAAAATACGTCACCAACGAAGACATGGTCAAAGCGTGGGCTGCTCAGTTAGCGAACCAGGTTTATTGGTTACGTCAATTGGGCGAACAAGATGTGGTTGATCAATTCGTCGACACCTTTAAAAAGGTCTACCCAGACGAACAAGATAAGAAGCTATCGAGCCAGCAGTACGGCAATAAACTCTATGGTATGACTCACATTATCTTTGGCGACTCAGAATACTATCAACACCACGTTAGCGAACAAGAGCATCAATGGATCTACGACTACTTCAGAGATAATATCGATACTATTTTGCTGCGCGCGAAAGAAGATGTGATTGCTGAAGTCGGACTCACCTTCCTACTCGCCGATCAAAAAGATGACCCAGTTGTTGAGAAAACTCGACTTGCGATCCAAGCTGCTATCGATAAGAAACACGGTATGATCCCTTCAACGAAAGGGGATTTTAATCTTAAGCTCGGTGAACACCGCAATGTGTTGGCAATCATGTTACTCGATTGGCAACAAGTGAACGCAGCGCCGACTTTAAAAGGTAACCCTAAAGTGTTTACTAATATCCCATACGGACTCGTTGCAGACCAAACGTTAAACAAATAACAACACCTAAACTGATCTGTAAAATGAAAAAGCCGCATACCTTCAACTCTAAAGAGACAAGGAATGAAGTGACCCCATAAAGTTGGACATTTCTGTTAAGCGGCTTTCAAGGCCTGAGTTCGATATTCTATCGGAGTCAGGCCTTTTAGTTTCACTTTTATACGTTTGGTATTGTAGTACTCGATGTATTCTTTAATTTTCTCTATCAGTGCATCTGCATCTTCAAAGCTTTGGTTGTGATACATCTCTGTTTTGAGTAAAGCAAAAAAGTTTTCAGCAACCGCATTATCCAAGCAGTTACCTTTTCTCGACATACTTTGTGTTAACCCACTCTCCGCTACCTTTTTTTGATAC
>NZ_JAKJSY010000033.1:0-45625 GCF_050337445.1 Vibrio minamisatsumaniensis
CATCAATGTAGTCTCTTTGTTGTTTTTTAACAAATGTAAAGAACACTTAATTCTTCATATTTATTAATACTTTTTAATAAGTTTGTTTAACTGAAAACAACTCTGGATGACCTCAAAAAAGTGTTGATTAGCAAGGGCTATAAAGGGACATTTGATTGAACCCTTCTTTGAGTATGGTCTAAAATTCACTGTTAGATACTCAAGAACTTTAGCCCCTTAGAATGGGTTACTCGAAATTACTAAATACAAAATAGGCAAAATGTATGAGTGATGTTAATAAAATTGAAACTGGCGAAAAGTGTTCGTTGGAATGGAAGTCTTTCCTTTTCATTGCGGTGGTTCTCTTTCCAATCTTAAGTGTGGCTTTTGTTGGAGGTTACGGCTTCATTGTTTGGGCTCTACAAGTGTTTGTATTCGGTCCTCCAGGTGCACATGGTGGCATGTAGTGCCCTCTTGCTATCCCATTTTTAATAGAACTATTTTTTAAGAGAGCTAAACATGAAATCATTTTTAGTTAAATTATGGCGCACAATGACTCGCCCAGCGGTACACATCAGTCTTGGTGTACTCACTATGGGTGGCTTTATTGCCGGTGTTATTTTTTGGGGCGGTTTTAACACAGCTCTGGAACACACAAATACAGAAGAGTTCTGTGTAAGCTGTCACACCATGCGTGACAATGTATACGTAGAACTGCAAGAAACGGTTCACTGGAAAAACACTTCTGGTGTACGTGCTACTTGTCCGGACTGTCACGTTCCACACGAATGGACAGCAAAAATCGCTCGTAAGATGCAAGCATCTAAAGAAGTCTTCGCTCAAGTCTTTGGTGACCTAGATACACCTGAGAAATTTGAAGCTCGTCGTATCGAATTGGCTAAGCACGAATGGGATCGTTTCTCTTCGAACAAATCTCTAGAGTGTAAAAACTGCCACAACTACGATTCAATGGATTTCGACAACATGCGCCCAACAGCGCGTATCCAGATGAAGAATGCGGCAGAGCGTGACCAAAGCTGTGTTGATTGTCACAAAGGTATAGCACACAACCTTCCATTAGATATGGCAGCAGCAAGCGGTATTGTTGGTGAGCTAGAAAATGTAGCAAGTCACACATCTTACGCAAATGGTTCTGATGTGATCTCAATTCGTCACCTACCAATGTATACAGATGAGACGGCTGAAGTTGAAGCGGGTCTACTAAGCCCTGCAAGTAAAGTTGCGGTGATCGACGAAAAAGGCGACATGATCAAGGTTCAGATCGACGGTTGGCGTAAAGCGAAAGGCTTTGGTCGTGTAATCCAAGAAGACTTTGGTATGAACATCTCGACGGCAATCTTGACGAAAGAAGTCTCTCAAAGTGACGTCATCACTGTTGGTGAGAAGAAAGAAGATAAACTTACTGGCCTGCCATGGGAAGAAGTTAACCTAGCACTTTGGATGAAGAAAGAGTCTATGGTTGATAACTTCGATCCAATCTGGAACGCAGCGGGTCAAGCGTACCAATCTAACTGTTCAACGTGTCACTCACAGCCAGATGAAGCGCACTTCAGCGCTAACGGTTGGGTAGGCATGCTTGATGGTATGATTGTGTTCGTTAACTTCGATACAGATACAGAAGCTCTGGTTCTTAAGTATCTACAGAAGCACTCATCGGATTTTTCTGAAGGCCATCACTAATAAGACGTCAATTGGAGTAACACAATGGCAATTACAAGAAGAAGTTTTCTGAAAGGTGTCGCGACAACCAGTGCGGCATCGGTTATCGGTCCTAGCTTATTGGCGTCAGCATCGGCTTCAGCAGCAGAAACAGACGGCGTGTGGAAAGTCTCTGGTTCTCACTGGGGTGCATTCCGAGCTCGCGTTTATGCGGGTAAAGTACAAGAAATTAAACCGCTAGAAATCGATCAGCACCCAACAGAGATGCTGAAAGGTATTAAAGGTATTATCTACAGCCCATCACGTGTGCGTTACCCAATGGTTCGCCTCGATTGGTTGAAGAAGCATAAGTACAGCGCAGACACGCGTGGTAACAACCGCTTTATTCGTGTGACTTGGGATGAAGCGCTAGATCTTGTTTACCGCGAGTTAGAGCGCGTACAGAAAGATTACGGTCCATGGGCGCTTCACACCGGTCAAACAGGTTGGAGACAAACCGGTCAGTTCCACAGCTGTACGAACCACATGCAACGTGCAATGGCACTTCACGGTTACTCTGTGAAGAAAATCGGTGACTACTCAACCGGTGCCGGTCAAACGATCATGCCTTACGTGCTAGGTTCGACTGAAGTTTATGCACAAGGTACATCTTGGGAACTTATCCTCGAAAACAGTGACAACATTGTGCTTTGGGGTAACGATCCAGTTAAGAACCTGCAAGTAGGTTGGACATGTGAGACTCATGAGTCGTTCGCATACCTAGAACAGCTGAAAGAAAAAGTTGCTAACAAAGAGATCAACGTTGTTTCTGTTGACCCTGTTTATAACAAAACAGGCCGTTATTTAGAAAACGAGCAAATGTACATCAACCCACAAACTGATGTGGCGTTTATGCTGGGTGTTGCTCACGTTCTTTACAACGAAGGCCTATACGACAAGAAGTTCATCGAAACTTACTGTCTCGGTTTTGAAGATTTCATTAAGTACGTTCAAGGTGAAACGAAAGACAAAGTTGAGAAGACTCCAGAATGGGCTTCTGCTATCTGTGGCGCAAGCGCGGACTCTATCCGTGACTTCGCTAAGATGCTGGTTAATGGTCGTACGCAGATTCTTGTTGGTTGGAGTATCCAGCGTCAAGAGCACGGTGAACAGCCTTACTGGATGTGTGCAGTTATCGCAGCAATGGTTGGCCAAATTGGTCTACCTGGCGGTGGTATCTCTTACGGTCACCACTACTCTGGTATCGGTGTCTCTTCAACTGGCTTCGCTGCTCCGGGTTCATTCCCACTGAATATCGACCAAGGTCAATCGCCTAAGTATACCAACACAGATTATAACGGTTACAGCCGCGTAATCCCAGTTGCTCGTTGGGTTGATAGCTTGCTAGAGCCAGGTAAGAAGATCAAAGCAAACGGCGCAACAGTGACACTGCCTGACATCAAGATGATGGTCTTCAGTGGTAACAACCCGTGGCACCACCACCAAGATCGCAACAAGATGCGTAAAGCATTCAAGAGCCTACAAACGGTAGTGGCTGTTGATTTCGCTTGGACTGCAACTTGTCGTCACTCTGACATCGTGCTGCCAGCATGTACTCAGTGGGAACGTAACGATATTGATGGTTACGGCGCATACTCTGGCCGTGGTTTGATCGCAATGCACAAGCTAGTCGATCCTCTGTTCCAGTCTAAGACTGACTTCGAGATCATGTCTAGCCTGACTAAGCGTTGGGGTCGTTACGACGATTACACGCGTGGTATGGACGAAATGCAGTGGGTTAAATCTCTGTATGATGAATGTCGTGCGGAAAACCAAGGCAAGTTCGAAATGCCAGAGTTTGCTGAGTTCTGGGAGAAAGGTTTCCTAGATTTCGGTAAAGGTAAGCCATGGACTCGTCACGCTTCATTCCGTGAAGACCCAGAGATCAACGCACTAGGTACGCCTTCTGGTTTCATCGAAATCACAAGCCGTACTGTTGGCAATATGGGTTACGAGCACTGTCAAGAACACCCAATGTGGTTCGAGAAATCTGAACGTTCCCACGGTGGTCCAGGCTCTGATAAACACCCGTACTGGCTACAATCTTGTCACCCAGACAAGCGTCTTCATTCTCAGATGTGTGAATCTGAAGAGTGGCGAGCGACTTACGCGGTACAAGGCCGTGAGCCAATCTACATCAACCCAGTAGATGCCAAGAAGAAAGGCATCAAAGACGGCGACGTAGTACGTGTATTCAACGACCGAGGTCAACTACTAGCAGGTGCTGTTCTAATGGATAGCTACGCTCCTGGTGTTGTTCGTATCGAAGAAGGTGCTTGGTACGGCCCGATCAACGAGAAAGTGGGGGCGCTAGATACATACGGCGATCCAAACACACTGACTCAAGATATCGGTACGTCTGAACTGGCTCAAGCAACGTCAGCAAACACATGTTTGGTAGACTTCGAGAAGTTCCAAGGCAAACTGCCTCCAGTCACTTCATTCGGTGGTCCAATCGAAGTTTCTTAAGTCTTGCACCTAAGAACCAAGATTAGCGCTTGAATTAAAGCCCCTGTAAGTATCTTTACAGGGGCTTTTTGTTTTTGTGGTCCCGGCCTTTTTATCGATTGTTACTATTTGGGAAACTTACGAAACATGACCAATCTAAAAAAATAGGGTAAAATGTGGCTAATAAAGAGAGGCTCTATAGGTAGAGTCATAATTGTTAGTGTAATAGGAAGAAACATGATTTTAGTTGTTGGTCACAAAAACCCTGATAGTGACAGTATTTGTAGTGCGTTAGTTGCAACAGAGCTTCTTAAAGCTCGTGGCGAGGAAGCGACACCAATTCGCCAAGGCGAGATCAACCGCGAAACTCAACACATTCTAGAAGTCGCTGGTGCTGAAAAGCCAGAGCTTCGTACTTCTGTTGTTGGTGAGAAAATCTGGCTAGTAGACTACTCAGACCTAGCACAAGCACCCGATGATGTTGCTGATGCAGAGATCGTAGGTATTGTCGATCACCACCGTCTAGGCGACGTGATGACAGTCAACCCAATGGAAGCTTGGATCTGGCCTGTGGGTTGTACAAACACTGTACTTTTCAACATGTTCAAGATTGAAGGTCACGCAATCTCTCAACAAATCGCTAAACTAATGATGTCTGCAATTCTTTCAGACACTGTTGGCTTCGCTTCTCCAACTTGTACTCAAAAAGACAAAGACGCCGTTGCTGAGCTTGCTGAAATCGCTGGCGTAACTGACGTTGATGCATTCATTAAAGCGCTTCTAATCGCTAAGACAAACATCGAAGGTCTATCGGCTGCACAGCTAGTAGAAAAAGACCTGAAAGGCTACCCATTCAACGGTCGCGATGTTGTTGTTGGTCAAGTTGAACTTGCGACTCTTGAGCAAGTAGATGGCATGATCGAAGCGCTAGAAGCGGATCTTGAAGAGCGTTGTGAGAAAGATGGTCTAGCGTTCGCTGCGGTAATGTTAACAGACATCACGACTGCTCAAACTCGTCTTCTATACAAAGGTGAGTGGGCTGAGAAATTGGTTAAGCATGAGAAAGACGGCGTATTGATGATGGAAAATACATTAAGTCGTAAGAAGCAAGGCTGGCCTTGGCTACAAGGTGAGCTTGTTTAATCAAGTCGCTTAATAATAAACGCCTGCTACTTTAGCAGGCGTTTTTCTTTGAAGTAGACTTTCTTCTTCATCGATAGTGTTTGAAGTTAAAAACACTCGGCATAAAATAGCTTTAAGAACAAAGTTACTGACTAAAGTAGGAAATGAAGATGACTACACAGCTAGACGATAAAAAAATCGCTGAAATCAACAAGTATACCGGCGAGCAACGCCTGAAATACTGTGTGAAAGAGATCGTAGCAAACCGTGAAGTATGGATCTTAACCGATGAACACGGTTGTGTAATGCTGAATACAGAAGATGAAGATTGTGTACCAGTATGGCCAAATCAAGAGTTCGCAGAATCATGGGCAACGGGTGATTGGTCTGAGTGTAAAGCTGAGTCTATTTCGTTGAACAAATGGCACAGTCGCTGGACCAACGGTCTAGAAGACGACGAGCTTGCTGTTGTTGTATTCCCGAACGAGCAAGAAGAAGGCGTTATCTTATTCCCGGATGAGTTCGACTTCGAATTGAAAAAGCAGGCTGCTAAGCGTTAATACAGTCACATCGTGAGCCAGCGTTGCCTTTGTTAGGCAGCGCTATCTTTCCGTTATCTCATCTCGGTTGTTTCCAACGTATTTTCGTTAATACCCAATCCATTGATACAGTATAGATTCTTCCCCAAACTTTAATTGTTATGGTGATGGAGGGGCTATAGGTTATGGTTCGGTGCTTTGAAGAAATGGCTTTCCACTAGTCTTTGTGTGATCTGATGGTTCGGTTGAGACAACACCTGTTGAGTTTCACCTGCTTCCACGACGTGACCTTCGTGCATAACGATGATTTTATCGGTGATATGTTTAATAATCCCAATATGTTGAGATACATACACGAATGATACGCCCATCTCTTCTTGCAGTTCTAAGAAGAGATTGATTATCTGTGAGCGCATCGCCATATCCAACCCATTCAATGCTTCGTCAGCAACAATGATTGAGGGCTGAAGAATCAAAGCTCGCGCCAAACATACCCTTTGTTTCTGGCCTGCAGCAAGCATTTGAGGATAGAAATAAGCGTGTTCAGGTAACAGGCCAACGCGTAATAATGTATCTTTTACACGATGCATTCGGGCTTGCGAAGACATATTGGTGTTTCGCTTTAAGGGGCCTTCAAGAATGCGGCCAATTTGAATTCGTGGGTTCAATGATGTATTCGGATCCTGGAAGATCATACGAATGAGCTTACAACGAGTCGAGTTATCTTTGTGTTCAAGCTTTTCTCCATTCACGCGGATCTCGCCACCTGTCGGCTCAACCATCCCCGCCAGCATTCTTGCTAATGTTGACTTACCAGAACCATTTTGTCCGATAAAACCAATCGTCTGTCCGGCTTCCAAAGTAAAGCTTACCGGTTTTACTACCTGATGAATCTTTTTACGGAAAAGACCAGAGCGAGTTGTAAAGTTTTTAGATAAGTCACTGACTTCTAATAAGGCACTCATTATTTCTTTTTCTTCTCCATATTCAAAGGGAAGTGACAATTGAACTTATGATTTTTGATTCGTTGAGTATATGGGATCTCTACACACTGTCTCTGTGCGTATGGACAACGGGGTCCCAATCGACAGCCAATCGGCAAATGTTGCAGTGGCGGAATCGACCCTGGCAATGACTGAAGCTTTTCTTTGTGAGGGATCCAGTCATTAAAATCGGGCATCGCTTTTAGTAATGCGACAGTATAAGGGTGCTTTGGTGTCTCTAAGAGTTTCTGAGTATCAGCTGATTCGACCGATTGACCACAGTACATCACGGTAATGCGAGTTGCCCATTGAGTGATAGTCGTTAAATCATGGCCGATCAGTATGATGGTCGTGTTATTGACCTGGTTCATTCGGCTCAATAGACGCAATATTTGAGACTGGGTTATAGGGTCTAAATCGTTGGTAGGCTCATCGGCTATCAGTACTTTCGGTTTTGCGGCAATAGCCATTGCGATCATGACCTTTTGACACTCACCGTCTGTTAACTCATAAGGGTAACTGTCCATTAAACGTGAGTGATGCTTGATACCGACTTTATGCAGTAGCGCGATGGCCTGTTTTTTACGCCATTTAAATCGTTGCCACCAGCGCCCGTCAAACGCGTAAGATGGTATTGCTTCTATCAGTTGATGTCCCACTTTTTCTGAGGGGTCAAGACAAGAGGAAGGCTCTTGGAAGATCATCGCAATATCGCGCGCAATCACTCGACGTCGCTCTTTTGGAGTCAGTTGTAGCAGATCGATATTACCTAAGCGCATTCGGTCAGCAGAGACTTTCCAGCCCTCTTTACAAACCCCAACAATGGCTTTCGCGACCAAACTTTTACCTGAGCCAGATTCACCAACGAGACCGCGAATTTCACCTTCATTCAGAGTAATACTCATTCGGTCGACGGCTCGAACCATCCCCTGAGGGGTTTCAATCTCAATCGTCAGATGTCGAATGTCAAGTAACGGCATTATTCGATTCCTGCATTTAGTGCTTGGCGAACACCTTCACCGACAAGGTTGACCACAATCACTGTAAACATAATAGCGAGGCCAGGCAGAGTCACTGTCCATGGTGCAAGGTAAATCAGCTCCACCGAATCCCCCAAGATCGCTCCCCACTCAGCACTTGGAGCTTGGGCGCCAAGACCTAAGAAGCCTAAAGCCGTGATGTCGAGAATCGCCACTGACAGTGCCAGCGTAATTTCAAGGGCTATGACGGTGAGAATATTAGGAACGATAGAGTTCCATAGCAGATAGAAGTCGTTCGCACCATCGAGGCGAGAGGCCAGAATATAATCTTTCTCGACTTCTGCATGTACGGCAATGTAGACCGAACGAATAAATCGCGGTATCAATGCCAAACATATGGCAAGCAAAATATTAAATTCACCAAGGCCAAGAAACGCGACAAAAATAATCGCGAGTAACAGAGAGGGAATCGACATCACAGTATCAAGCAAGTGGTTGAGCGTGCTTGATACGAGGCCACGTGTCATACCGGCGAGGACACCAATCAAACATCCGATTACAGCTGCAATGAAAGT
Organism: Vibrio minamisatsumaniensis; assembly: GCF_050337445.1. Lineage (NCBI taxonomy): Bacteria > Pseudomonadati > Pseudomonadota > Gammaproteobacteria > Vibrionales > Vibrionaceae > Vibrio > Vibrio minamisatsumaniensis. The sequence continues at coordinate 8,346 of NZ_JAKJSY010000033.1, forward strand.
AATGATAACAGCAGCGCCAAAGGTTAACTGAGAACCGATAATCAACCGAGACAGTATATCTCTGCCCAAATCATCAGTGCCGAGAAAGTATTCAACTGTACCCGTTGGATCCCAAGATGGAGGGGTCAAAAGGTGCCCGGTTTGCTCTTGAGAATCATGGGGGGCTAACCAAGGCGAAGTGACCGTCACTAGGATTATGATGATTAAGCACCACAACCCAAACATGGCGAGATTGTTGGCACGGAAGCTGCGCCAGAAACGTTCAAACTGGGTAGGAACTTGTTCTTCTTGGTAGACGTTATTTGTTAGCATACCATTCCTTCCTTACCAGTGGGTTCACCATTGCGCCTAACAGATCTGAGAGAATGTTTGCAGTCAACACCAGGGTGCCTACCACAATGACACCGGCTTGAATCGAAACGTAATCTTGATTCGATAGCGCATCTAACAACCAGCGTCCAATCCCTGGCCAGTTAAAGATAGACTCGGTGATGATTGCGAGTGTTAACATACTCGATAGCTGAACACCGACCTTCGGAATGATAGGTGGGATCGCATTTCTTAATACGTGCTGCGTGACGATCTCTCTTGTTGAAAGACCTTTAATTCGTGCAGCGCGGATGTAGTTTTGTTTCATTACCTCGGCCACGGATGCACGCATCAGTCGAATAACCTGAGTCGTTGGCGCTAATGCTAACACGAGGCAAGGTAAGGCCATATGTTCGATAACACTTTGCAATGCTTGTGCTCGGTATCGACCCTCTGAGAAAAACGCATCAACAATTGCAAACCCTGTTACGTGTTCAATCTCATAAAGCAGATCGTACCGGCCACCAACGGGAAATATTTTATAATGGAGCGAAAATACCATGATCATTAGCAAGGCGACCCAAAATATAGGCGCAGAGTAGCCTGCCATAGAGGTAAACGAGATGGTTGTATCGACAAATTTTCCTTGTCTCATACCAGCAATAGTACCAAAAGGTATCCCGACGAAGAGTGCGAGCACAAAGGCAAAGAAGCACAGTTCTAGCGTTGCGGGGAAGACGACCGCGAGTTCATCGATAATTGGTACATTATGTTTACTGAGGCCAAAATTCAGTGTCGATAATTCCGTTATATAGCTAATCCAACCAGGCCAGAAATCTTGAATTGCCCAAGGTGATTGTTGGCCTAGTCTTAACAAAGAGAAGCCAACTAAAGTGAGGATCGCAAGAGTAATAATAAATAAATTGACTCGTCTTAATGTATACCAAAACATCAGTTCACCTCTCTTCTGACGTTATCAAAAGGTTGAGCATTGAACGGGCTCTGTTTGAAGCCAGTCAGTGAACTATCGTGTACACGAAATTGCACACCGTGAGCGAGGGGGATCACAGGAACTTCTTCATTCAATATATTTTGGGCTTGATAATATAAGTTTGCACGGTGCCTATGTTGATTGATCTCCAGCGCCAAATCTAGAAGGAAATCAAAGTCAGAATTACACCACATCGAGACATTGAGTCCGGCGCGTTCAGAACTGCATGAGAGCAGAGGGCGCAAGAAATTATCGGGGTCACCGGTATTACCGATCCAACCTGTGAGAAGTAGGTCTGTTGAACCAATAGAGGAAAGCTGGGTGCGATCGAAGCGATCGTCAGTGTAGAGCTTCAAGGTGATACCGATATCTGCCAAGTTCGCTTGGATCAACTCTGCCGTTTTTCTCGGACTAGGGTTGTAAGCTCTAGGCTCTAGAGGCACCCACATTGAAAGTTCTAATCCGGGTTTAACTCCCGCGTCTTTAAGCAGTGCTACTGCGTAGTTTCGGTCATAGCGAACTTGTACGCTGTCTTTTTGATATGCCCAAGAGGTAGGAGGCAGTAATGAATATGCTTTAGTGCCCGTACCGTAGTAAACCGAGTCAAGAATATTTTGACGGTTGATGGCCAAGTTTAGTGCTTTACGGACTCGAGAATCCCGCAGTGCTGGGCGTTCGGTATTAAGCGCAATAAAAGAGACATTAACAGCAGGCGTCACCGATATTTGTAACTCTTTATTCGCTTGAATAATGGGGATCTGGCTAGAAATGGGTGAATTTAATACATCACATTCATGGCGAAGAAGCTTAGCCAGCGTGCCCGTTCCACGTTGTGACGTGTCGAATACAACTTGGTCCATTTTCACGTCACCCTTCCAATAATTCTTGTTCTTTTTCAGGCGCACTAAGTCATTGATTTTGTATTCATCTAAGTAGAAAGGACCGGTGCCGACAGGCTTGGAATCGATCTCATTTTTCTCGTCCGCAACGATCAGTTTATCAGCGTATTCTTTAGAGTGAATGACCGCGTAGCTGGTGGCTATATTGTTGAGAAATGAGTTGTCTGGATGGCTTAGTTGAAATTTTACGGTTAAATCGTCAAGCGCTGTGACATCGACAACTAGATTTTGGAAGTCGATTCCTGCAAACCAAGGGTACAAACCTCCACCCACATAATGGAATGGATTTGAGTTATCAATGATGCGTTTAAAACTAAAAACAACATCTTGAGCGTTCATACTGCGGGTAGGGGTAAACCATTCCGTGGTTTGGAACGCAACATTAGGGCGAAGAGTGAAGGTGTACTCTGTACCTGATTCATCAACAGACCAACGGGTTGCCAAGTTCTCTTTTGGTCGGTAGGTTATCGGGTCAAGGGTGAGCAAGGTATCGAAGATTTGAGGGCTTAATGACTCTGAAGTGATACCACTATCAACCAATTGCGGATTGAAGGTACTAGGATCGCCTTGACCGCAATAAATAAACCCTTTTTCACGAATTTTACCGTGATCCACGCTCTCACCACATCCGGCTAACAAGCTCAGCGTCAAGATACTTAGTGATAGTCTTATTAGTGCTTTCATAAAAAGAAATACTTTTCGAAACGAGGCACAAGAGAAGCCTCAAGATCCGGATAATTTAACATTATATTTATTCGGCTCCAAATAATAATCCCGTGTGGGTTGCTATTTATCGTTTGCTTGTCCAACAATCGCGTATTTCCTCACCATTCCCCTTAATTGGTTGTAGGTTAACCCAAGTAATTCGGCGGCTTGTTTCTGGTTATACTTACTTTGCGCTAAAGCTTGATTGAGCAGTTGGATATCTTGTTGTTCTTGCCAAGCTTTATAGTCGAGAGGCAAAGAAAAAGAGTTCTCTAATGAAGTATGACTGTTGGTTGGCCCATTGCCAATTGTCTGAACGAAATCTTGGTTATGCTTCCATGCTGGCTGAAATGGGTTAAATACCAAGTATTCAATAGGATAGGGGTTCTTACCATGTTGGTAGATAGCTCGCTCTACCACGTTTTTGAGTTCTCGAACGTTTCCGGGCCATGAGTAATCGAGTAGTGCGCTCACTGCCGATGGGGCAAAGCCAACAAAGAGGTCCAGTTCGAGTTCTCTACACATTTTGATGGCGTAATATTCGGCAAGCAAGGTGATATCTTCTTTTCTTTCACGAAGAGGCGGTATGGTAATGACATCAAAAGCAAGCCTGTCTAAAAGGTCAGGCCTAAATTCTCCTTTGAGTGCCATTGCTGGTAAGTCAGCATTGGTGGCACAGACTAGTCTTACATTGGCACTTAACACTTTTTGGCCTCCAACACGCTCGTACTGACCATATTCAATCACGCGCAATAGTTTCTCTTGGACGGCAAGCGGCGTTGTTGCTAATTCATCCAAAAATAGGGTTCCGTTTTCTGCTCTTTCGAAACGCCCCTGATGGCGACCTTTTGAACCCGTAAATGCCCCTGATTCGTGGCCAAACAATTCAGAATCAATCAAGCCTTCGCTAAGCGTTGAACAGTTTAAGGCGATCAAGGGGTGATCCCAGCGCCTCGAAAGGTAATGCAACCTTTGAGCAATCAGCTCTTTACCTGTCCCGCGCTCTCCAATAATCAAAACGGGCCTTTCTATGGGGGCGAGTTGAGACACTTTATCTAAAACAGAGAGAAAGCTAGGGGATTCACCGATAAGATTCTGCTGCATAGTGGGTCCTTGTGAGACTTGAGCGCGAATGAATGTGTTGAGCGTGCTTTATTTGAACCACTTGTATAAGAGAGTAGTGGTGAAAAAAACCAATACTTGGCTAAATTCATCATAGCATGGTTCGAGCTTATTACCATTTGATTGTAACTTTATGATAATACGAGGTTTAAAGTTTGGCGCACTATTTGCTTTACTTAAAGTAGCTTTAAACAACAGCTTAAATTATGGGCGAGTGAGTGGATCTGTTGAATCACGATTTTAAACACATTTGTCATTATGGTCATTAAGGAGTTCCCCATGGGTATTTTTTCTCGCTTTGCAGACATAGTAAATTCAAACATCAGTGCATTATTAGATAAGGCTGAAGATCCTGAAAAGATGATTCGCCTGATTATCCAAGAGATGGAAGACACACTGGTTGAGGTTCGAACGAATTCGGCAAAAGCCATCGCCGATAAGAAAGAGCTTGCGCGCAAAGTCGACGCTATCGAAACTCAGATTCTCGATTGGCAAAACAAAGCGACCCTAGCGCTAACCAAGCAACGTGAAGATCTGGCAAGAGCAGCTTTAATCGAAAAACAGAAACTGGAAGAGATCATCAAAAGCTTTCACACAGAGCAAACTTTGGTTCATGAAACCATCGAAAAGCTCACCAGTGAGATTGGCAAGCTTGAAACAAAAATCGCAGAAACTCGTGCGAAACAGCAAGCATTAATGATCCGTAATCATGCTGCGAGCAATCGTCGTGATGTTCAAAAACATCTGCATTCAAGCAAAACCCAAGAAGCAATGACCAAATTTGAGCAATTCTCGCGTAAAGTGGATGAATTAGAAGCGGAAGCGGACGTTTACGCCAAAACGGGTAATGCCAAATCTTTAGATCAAGAGTTTGCTGAGCTACAAGCTCAAGATGAAATCGAAAAAGAGTTGGCGAAATTGAAGCAACAAGTTGAAAAACGCGATCAATAATTTAGGAGTTTTCTATGTCAACATTTCTAATTGCAGGTCCATTAATAGTCTTCTTGATCTTTGTGGCTCCGCTATGGCTATTCTTACATTACCGCAGCAAGAAAAAATCCAGTAACGGTCTGTCAGAGAAAGATCTTCAGCGCTTGCATAAGCTTTCTGCGCAAGCTGAATCGATGCAAGAACGCGTGAAAACACTAGAAAAAATATTGGATGCGGAGTCGCCTAACTGGAGACGAAACTATGAATAGAGAACTGTATCGGGATCCCATTAACGGCAAATTGTCTGGCGTATGTGCGGGTTTAGCGAACTACTTTGGCCTTGAAGTTTGGTTGGTTCGAATTTTAGTTATTTCAGCCGCGCTCTTGGGCGGCAGTTTCCTTGTCTTGCTCGCGTATTTAGCTTTGACATTGATGATTGAAAAACAGCCTGCTCGTTACGTCGATAAAATGAAAGCGAAACAAGAGCACACGCTCAAGCAAAAACCGTGGGAGAAAGGCCAGACAGCAGAATCATTATTGGATACGTTAGAGAGTGACTTTCAACAGTTAGAGACTCGTACGCGTAATATAGAAGCTTACGTAACCTCAGATACTTTCAACGTTGAACGCGCATTTAAAGACATGTAGCGAAACATCTTAAAATGAATTGATAATGGTTTAGGAAAATTTATCCCAAGCCGTTATTTTTTTTAATAATTTTGTCTAAATAAACATTGTGATAACTGGTAACTTACATTTGATTAATCTATGTTGTAATAATACGTATTAATATGGATCAACATCAATGTATAGAGCCTACGCTGTCCTATTGGCAACCTTATTGGGGTTGTCTGGGTGTGGTAAGAAGCTTCCTCCCGTACCTGACCCCGATTCTAGACCCGCTAAACTTTTCACTGTCTCAGTGGGCAACAATGCCTTTGAGCGTTCCTTTCCTGCGACCACTGAAGCCGGTGATAAGGCAGTGCTTGCATTTCGTGTCCCAGGGTTATTACAAACCATTGACGTCACTTCTGGGCAAAGGGTTAGCAAGGGCGATAGACTTGCAACGCTTAATCCTGATGAATACCAACTATTAGAGAAGCAAGCGAGAGCCAACTTTAAGCTTGCTGATGTTCAATATCAACGTTCCATCAAGTTACGTAAAGATCGTGTGGTGTCGGAGCAAGATTTTGATCAAGCGAAAGCCAATCACAATTCGGCAAGAGCCCTGCTTAACCAAGCAAAAGCCAATGTACGTTATACCACCTTGGTCGCGCCATACGATGGCACCATCTCTATTATTCCAGCTGAAAATCATGAATACATTGCAGCCAAACAAGGTGTAATGAATATTCAAACCAATCAAATACTCAAAGTCGTCTTCTTATTGCCCGACCAACTTATTACACGCTTTTCTTCAGGGTTTGAGACGGATGCTACGATGGTATTTGATGCGTTCCCTGACAATTCTTACGTTCTAACATTCCAAGAAATCGATACTGAAGCTGATCCGAAAACGGGCTCATACAAAGTCACCATGGTCATGGAAAGACCCAATGATGTCGGTATTTTGCCGGGCATGTCTGGCACGGTTAATTTGGTTTCAGCACTAACAGCGGCGACGAAAATTCCAACGTCGGCAATGATGACCAATGGAGATGAGGTGTCAGTATGGCGCGTGAATAGTGACGGCATTGTTGAAAACGTGCCCATTGTGATTGATGACAAGCGTCATATTGTGTCAGGTCTAAACGATGGCGATCGTGTTGTAGTTTCGGGTGTTAATGGTCTTGAAGCGGGTGTCAAAGTTCGTGAGTGGATCAAGGAGAGGGGGCTATAACATGAAAACGCTAAAAGTAGTCGTAGGACTGTCATGCTTGGCTTTAGTGACGGCTTGTGAAGATAAACAAGTGGTGGTCGTCGATAGCACTCCCTTGGTCAAAGCGATTGAGATCTCGGTCATCGATTTTAGCGATAAGCTCTATTTTCCGGCCGTCGCTAATGCCGCAGAGAAAGCGCACCTCAGTTTTCGAGTTGCAGGTGAAATAAATAAGTTGGATGTGAAAGAGGGTGAACGCGTATCTAAAGGAGACATAATTGCAGAGCTAGATCCAACCGATTATCAATTAGATGTGGACAATGCTCAGGCGAGATACACCGTAATAAATAGTCAATACCAACGTTCAAGCCCATTGGTAAAAAAAGGTTTATTAGCCAAGTCTCAGTTTGATGAAATTGCAGCTCAACGTCAAATTGCGTATGCCGAACTTGAATTGGCAACATTGCGTTTGTCGTTCACGAAACTTCGAGCTCCTGTCGATGGGATTATTTCTAGAGTCAGTGTCGATCAGTATGAAAATATTCAGGTTGGCCAACAGGTTGTCAATATCCACAGTGTGGAAGATGTCGAAGTGGTGATACAACTTCCCGATCAAATTTATGTCAATCAACCTAATGAAACACTGCACTCGAATGTTGAAGCCGTGGTGAGAGTGCCAAGCGGTAATGAGTACACCGCGAGTATTAAAGAGTTCACGACCGAGCCAGATCCCAGTACCGGTACCTTTACCGTGACACTTGCGTTACCTATGCCAGCCGATGATTTGATTCTTGACGGTATGGCGGTTGAAGTGACGTCAAGCGGACGCGACATCGGCTTGGATTTGAAAGCAGGAGTATTGGTTCCCATTGAGGCGGTGTTTAATGGCGATGGCGATGAGTTAACGCGCCAGAACTCTTATGTGTGGGTGGTTAATGGCGACAATACCGTCTCGAAGCAGCAAGTGGTGTTAGGAAAAGCAAATCAGAAAACATTGCAGATAATGAAAGGATTAGAAACGGGGCAGCATGTCGTTGTTGCAGGCGTATCGCGATTGCGAGATGGGATGACAGTGGAAGTATTGTCTCAGGAGACGAACAATGAGTGAAGTAAATAACAAGCCTCAAAATGACGATCAACAGGGTGATGATCAGATCACAGGTGTGGCTTCTTACTTTATACGTAACAAAGTCATTAGTTGGATGCTATCTCTGATCTTTCTTATTGGTGGTGTTTCTGCGTTCTTCGGTCTGGGTCGTTTAGAAGATCCTGCCTTTACCATCAAAGATGCAATGGTTGTCACCTCGTATCCCGGAGCAACGCCTCAGCAGGTGGAAGAGGAAGTGACTTACCCACTAGAGAAAGCGATTCAACAGCTTACCTATGTCGACGAAGTGAACTCTATCTCTAGCCGTGGCCTGTCTCAGGTAACGGTGACGATGAAGAATAACTATGGCCCGGATGATCTTCCGCAAATTTGGGATGAACTTCGCCGAAAAGTGAATGATCTTAAGGTTGAACTGCCACCCGGCGTCAATGATCCTCAAGTCATCGATGACTTCGGTGACGTTTACGGGATTTTGCTGGCGGTGACGGGTGATGGTTATAGCTACAAAGAGCTGCTCGATTACATTGATTACCTAAGGCGAGAGCTTGAGTTGGTCGATGGAGTCAGTAAGGTCTCCGTTTCTGGCCAACAGCAAGAGCAAGTGTTCATTGAGATATCGATGAAACGAATAAGCTCTCTAGGTCTCTCTCCAAGCACAGTATTCAACCTTTTATCGACTCAAAACATTGTATCAAGTGCTGGTGCGGTCAGAATTGGCGACGAATACATTCGAATCCATCCAACGGGTGAGTTCCAGAATGTTGAACAGCTTGGAGATTTGATTCTGACAGAAGGTGGCGCTCAAGGTCTCATCTATCTCAAAGATGTGGCAAATGTCACCCGTGGTTATGTTGAAGTTCCCAGTAACATTATCGGCTATAACGGCAAGCTCGCACTCAACCTTGGTGTCTCTTTTGCGCAAGGGGTCAACGTGGTTGCAGTTGGCGAAGCCTTTGATCGAAGACTGGCCGAGCTAAAATATCAACAGCCTGTCGGCATCGACATTTCTGAGGTTTATAACCAGCCCAAAGAGGTGGATAAATCGGTCAGTGGATTTGTGGTGAGTTTAGGACAGGCGGTTGCGATCGTCATCATAGTGTTACTGTTCTTTATGGGGCTAAGATCGGGATTGCTGATCGGATTGATATTGCTGTTGACCGTTTTCGGCACCTTTATTTTCATGCAGTATTTCAAAATCGACCTTCAACGTATTTCACTGGGCGCATTGGTTATTGCCTTGGGGATGCTGGTGGATAACGCCATTGTGGTGGTGGAAGGGATATTGATCGGCACGCAGAAGGGGCGGACCCGAATGCAGGCTGCCACCGATATCGTAACCCAAACTAAATGGCCGCTGTTGGGGGCGACTGTTATTGCGGTAACGGCTTTTGCTCCAATTGGTTTGTCTGAAGATGCAACGGGCGAATACTGTGGCACCTTGTTTACGGTTCTACTTATCTCCTTGATGCTGAGTTGGTTTACTGCCATCTCGCTCACGCCGTTCTTTGCAGACCTCTTCTTCAGAGGCCAGAAGGTTGACCCAGATAGCGAAGGGAAAGATCCATACAACGGGATGGTTTTTGTTATCTACAAAAATTTCCTTGAGTTTTGTATGAAGCGTGCATGGCTCACTATGTTCGTTTTGGTCATTGGTTTAGGTGCAAGTGTTTACGGTTTTGGTTTTGTGAAACAAGCCTTCTTCCCCTCTTCAACAACACCTATGTTCCAAGTGGATGTTTGGATGCCAGAAGGTACCGATATTCGTGCGACCAATACCAAGCTTAAAGTGCTTGAGAGTTGGTTAGCTAAGCAGGGTGAAGTTGAACATATCACGACAACCGCGGGTAAAGGTCTACAACGTTTCATGCTCACTTATGCGCCAGAGAAAAGTTACAGTGCATACGGTGAGATAACGGTTCGAGTGAAAGGTTATGAAGTGCTTGAAGGGTTGATGCGGCGTTTTCGTGAGCATGTAGACGGTCAGTTTCCGGAAATCGATTACAAACTGAAGCAAATCGAATTAGGTCCTGGTGGTGGCGCGAAAATTGAAGCACGAATCGTGGGCTCTGACCCGACAGTATTGCGTTCAATTGCTGCTCAAGTGATGGATATTATGCGAGCCGACGACGGTGCATTTAACGTCCGTCACGATTGGCGTGAAAGAACGAAGGTATTAGCGCCGCAATTCAACGAAAGCCAAGCGCGTCGTTATGGTATTACCAAATCTGACGTTGATGATTTCTTAGCGATGTCTTTTTCGGGTAAGTCGATTGGTGTGTACCGTGATGGTACGACGCTAATGCCTATTGTGGCGCGTTTACCTGAAGATGAACGTGTCGATATCCGTAATATTGAAGGTATGAAGATCTGGAGCCCAGCATTAAATGAATACATTCCCCTGCAACAAGTCACGTTAGGTTATGAGCTAGAATGGGAAGATCCACTGATCATCCGTAAAAACCGTAAGCGTATGCTGACAGTGATGGCGGACCCGGATCTACTGGGTGAAGAAACAGCGTCGACTCTACAGAAACGTTTACAACCCCAAATTGAAGCGATTGAGATGCCACCAGGTTACTCACTGGAATGGGGAGGGGAATATGAGTCGTCAGCCGATGCTCAGGCCTCATTATTTACCACTATGCCTTTGGGTTATTTGTTTATGTTCTTGATTACCGTGTTCTTGTTTAACTCGGTAAAAGAACCACTGATTGTTTGGCTAACGGTGCCATTGGCGTTGATAGGGGTTACAACGGGATTACTGGCCTTAAATACCCCATTTGGTTTCATGGCACTGTTGGGCTTCTTGAGCTTATCTGGCATGCTACTCAAAAATGGTATCGTACTGCTTGATCAAATTGAAATCGAAATGAAATTAGGTAAAGATCCCTATATCGCGATTGTTGATGCTGCGTTAAGCCGTGTTCGTCCAGTGTGCATGGCGGCGATCACCACCATTCTTGGTATGATCCCTTTATTGCCAGATATCTTCTTCAAACCAATGGCGGTTACCATCATGTTTGGTTTGGGGTTTGCAACAGTGTTGACGCTGATCGTAGTACCTGTACTGTATCGCTTATTTCACAAAATCGAAGTCAATTAACCTTTGAAAGAAAGCCCTAATTTAGGGCTTTCTTTTTATCTGTAACGATGGGAAGGGACCATAGATATGGAAACAAGTTCAGCCGATAAAACATGTGCATGGGCGCTTAAACACGAACTTGAAAGGGAGTATCACGATAAGGAGTGGGGCGTACCTGTTTACGATGACCAAATATTGTTTGAGTTCATTACCTTAGAGGGAGCACAAGCGGGTCTTAGCTGGATTACGATCCTCAAAAAGCGTGAAGGCTATCGTGCCGCATTTGATGATTACGACCTCAACAAGTTAGCTGAGTTCAATGAAGACAACGTGCCACACATCATTGAACACTTCGATGTGGTTAAACACAAGGGTAAGATTGCGTCGGTATACAATAATGCACGAGCGACGCTTGAATTACAGAGAGAGTTCGGTTCTCTATCAAATGCCTTATGGCAATTTGTCGACAACAAGGTGGTTGATAATCCGTGGACTGAGATGTCTCAAGTTCCGGCTTCTACTGAGCAATCTAAAGCAATGAGCAAGTTTTTGAAGAAAAGAGGTTTTAAGTTTGTGGGGGAAACCATCTGTTACGCGTTTATGCAAGCAACCGGTATGGTGAATGACCATGTGCAAGGCTGCCCTCGAAAATAAACGTATCGTCCATTTTATGGTGAGAAATGATGCCGTAGGAGCGAAGGTTTTAATGGCTCCGTTTTACAGAAAAGGCAGGATATCCCTGCCTTTTTTAACGATTGATTTTACATTTAGGCTAAATCAAAGCGCTGTAGCGCTCTAAACCGGCTTTGAGATCGGCAATCAGGTCATCGACATCCTCTAAGCCAATATGAACGCGGATTAAGGTACCTTCGAAATTAGGATTGGCTACAGTTCTCAAACTGTCAAAGCTGTTGGGTTCATTAGCGAGGATCAAACTCTCAAACCCCCCCCAAGAATACCCCATGCTAAAATGTGTCATCCCATCAAGCAGTGCCGTGGTAGCTTGAGTATTTGAGCTTTTTAACACAAAAGAGAACAAGCCATTGCCACCCGTGAAATCGCGTTTAAAGAATTCATGACCAGGACAAGATTCAAGAGCTGGGTGACGTACATGGTCGACTTCTGGACGAGTTTCTAACCATTTCGCTACTTTCAAGCTATTCTCTGCGTGTTGGCGTAGTCGAACATCAAGTGTACGAATGCCACGAAGTGCAAGGTAAGCATCATCAGGTGAGACACATTGCCCCATCAAGTAACTCTGCTCTCTTAACTGGTCCCAACATTTCTCATTGGCGACAGCAGTACCTAACATCACATCAGAGTGACCAACAATGTATTTGGTTGCGGCTTGGATTGAAATATCAACGCCAAAATCAAACGCTGAGAAGTTAACACCTGCAGCCCAAGTGTTATCAAGCATAACGATAATCTCATGCTCGTGGGCAATACGTGCGAGAGTTGGAATGTCTTGAACTTCCATAGTGACTGAGCCTGGGGACTCGGTAAACAACACTTTGGTGTTTGGTTGGATGAGGTCTTGAATACCTTCACCAATAGTCGGTGGGTAGTAGGTGGTCTCTACCCCCATCTTCTTCATGATGGTGTCACAAAAATCACGAGTAGGTTCGTAACAAGTGTCGACCATCAAAATATGATCACCGGTTTCTACAAAAGAGAGGAGGGCATTCGAAATAGCAGCGGTCCCACAAGGGTACAGTGCGCACCCTGCCCCGCCCTCTATTTCAACCATTGCATCTTGAAAAGCAAAGTGTGTATTTGTTCCACGACGTCCGTAAAAAAGTGTTTTGTTAGCACGATTTATCGTAGCTTTGCGTTTTTCTTCTACTGAGTTAAACACAACAGTTGAAGCGCGTTGCACTGGTGGGTTAACAACACCATTCGTCCACTTCTTATCACGACCTGCGGTGATGAGCTTAGTGGTTTTGTTCTCGGACATACTGTGAATTCCTTATCAATCGGTTATGCCCTATTTAAAACATGCGAGTAGCCATTAAAGCAAGAGGATAACGTGAGTTTTTACTGTTTTTATTCCGCATTTTAATATTTTCCGCCTTTGAGAGGGAAACGTTAAAAAGCGAACGGTAGGAGGGGAGCCGGAATCATCGTCAGTCGGCGAACTTACGAATTTTAAAGCAATGGGTTAAATAAATAGAACAATCTTTCAAAAAAGCGATTGCGTAAGTTTCGTTGCTCCCAAATATCTAATTCCACTGGATGAGACGATTCAATATAGGATTGTTGTAGATCAAATAATTGTTTGGTGAAATGCACATCATCAACAGCAAGCGTCACTTCAAAGTTAAGCCATAGGCTACGCATGTCGATGTTGACGGTACCAATTAAGCAAAACTCCTCATCGATCACTACCGATTTTGTGTGAAGAAGGCCACCGTAAAACTCATAGACTTTTACGCCAGCTTCAAGCAGTTCAGTATAGAAGGCACGAGATGCCCATTTGACCATCAATGAGTCATTATTATGGGGGATGATAAGCTCTACTTTGACCCCACGCTGAGCGGTCATCTTAAGCGTCTCAAGCAAGTCGGCACTTGGAACAAAATAGGGGGTGGTGATCCGAACAGAACGATTCGCCTGATTGATGGCAATGGTCAACACTTGTAAGATCAAATATTCGGGCATGCCCGGCCCGGACGGAACCACCTGAACAGGGTGGTGTGTCATTATTTCTTCAATCGGACATTCAGGCAAATCGGGAAGAATTCGCTCGCCTGTTTCAACTTCCCAATCCCAACCATGGATGGCCGACAGCACGTTAACGGTCGGACCGGTCACTCGAACCATGACGTCGATCCATTGACCAACCCCTGAACTCTGTTTGAAATGCGCGGGATCGACCATATTCATTGAACCGGTATAGGCGATGGATTCGTCGATCACGATGATCTTACGATGCTGTCTTAAATCTAAGCGTCGTAAAAAAATACGCCATGGGCTGACTTCCAGAGCTTGTACGACTTGGACTCCCGCGTTCTCCATCATTGATCGCCAATGACTTTTGAAAAAACGAGGGCTGCCGGCTGAATCCAGTAAAACCTTAACATCGACGCCGCGTTTAGCCGCGCGAATAAGGGCGGACGCTACAGAGTCGGTTAGGCCTCCGGGATGCCAAATATAGAAAACCATCTTGATACTGGTTTGTGCATTTTCTATGTCTTCAATGATTGAGTGTAGGATCTCGTTGGGTGACGCTTGTAATGATAGCGTGTTACCACTAAGTGCCGGTATCCCCATTCTATTGTTACAGAGTTCATCAATTTTGTGGATTGGAGAACCGACTTCGCCGGGAAGGTGAACTTGGCAATCATTTAATTGGCGAAACCAAGCCTCGAAAGGAGCAAACATGTGATGTGCGCGCTCAGCTCTTTTTCGGCCTAGATTTAGCTCGCCGAATAGGAAATAACAAGCGACGCCAACAATTGGGATAATGTAGATCACCATTAGCCACGCAAGCGAAACGCTAACAGAGCGTCGTTTTAGTACGACACGAAACGTTACACCGGCTACGAGAACCCAGTACAAGCCAACAGAAGCTAAAGTTAAAAAATGGTAGAGCTTTTCCACATCGAATACTCGAAAAAAGGGATAGCTAGATAGTAATGCTATTTCATGGATATGGGAATTTAACGAATCAACTATTTACAAAATGGAGTGAGGATGTAGCTCAAGTTTTAGTTGTTAGGTTTAGGTTAACAAAACAGGAAAACGATTGCTTTGTGCGAAAGTTAGCCGTTCGGTCATAAATTTTTACATAGGTAACGAAATATGTACGGTTCGGACTTCCAATTTTATTCTTAAACTGGTTTACTTGTAAAATAATGAGCGTCAACCAAATTTTTAGGTGTGTAAACCGTTTTTACACCTTATCTTTTAAAGACGCCACTCAAAGCAATACATAACATCATATAACACAAAAGTTTGGAGTACACGTGGCTACGAGTAATACACCCACAACACCCCGCGATACCTGGGGTTCGAAGTTAGGATTCGTAATGGCTGCAGCAGGTTCTGCTGTTGGTCTTGGTAATATTTGGAAATTTCCATACACAGCTGGCGAAAGTGGTGGCGGTGCCTTCGTTGCGATTTACCTGTTTTTTGTAATATTTATCGGTTTTAGCGTCATGCTAACTGAATTTGCGATTGGTCGTCATACGCAAAAATCAGCAGTAGGAGCATTTAAATCGACAGACCGTCGTTGGACATTCGCTGGTGTTATTGGTGTGATCAGTGGCTTGCTTATCATGGGTTTCTACCCAGTCGTTGGCGGGTGGTCAATTGCTTACATTGGTAAAATTGCGAGCGGTCTTCTGGATACGCCTGAAGTGATCGGTGATAGCTTTGGTGGCTTTATCTCAGATCCAGTGCAACCTCTAATGTGGATGGGCTTATACTTACTACTGAATATCGTTATCGTGATAAAAGGTGTCTCTGGTGGTATTGAGAAGGCCGGTAAGGTCTTGATGCCACTTCTTTTTGTCATCCTTATTATTGTGTCTATTAAAGGCATCATGCTCCCAGGCGCGATGGCTGGTATCAACTTCCTGTTTAGCCCAGACTTCTCTAAAGTTGATAGCAACGTTATCTTAGCGGCACTAGGTCAAGCGTTCTTCTCTTTAAGCCTTGGTATGGGTTGTATGATGACATACGGTTCTTACCTTAAGAAGAAAGAGAACTTAATTCAGACTACGGCAATGGTAACAGCAATGGATACCGTGGTTGCGATTCTTGCTGGTATCGCGATGTTCCCTGCTATGTTCGCATTTGGCATGGAGCCTGCTGCGGGCCCTGGTTTGGTTTTCGTTGTTGTCCCACAGCTATTCGCTGAAATGGGTGGTGTAATTGGTCTTGTATTTGCTTTGATGTTCTTCGTGGCTTTAAGTGTTGCTGCACTCACTTCTTCAGTCTCTTTGCTGGAAGTTGTGGTAGCTTACTTAATCGATGAGAAAGGCATGAAGCGTGTAACGGCTGTGCTGTCTGCAAGTATCGTTATGGCAATTCTATGTATCTTCGCTTCTCTGTCTCTAGGTGGTTTTGGTCCAACGCTGTTTGATACAGGTGCATTTGATATCTTCGATCTACTAACGGATAAGATTTTCCTTGCTGTTGGCGGTATGTTGGTATGTATCTTCGCTGGTTGGAGACTTAACCGTGCCGATTTAGAGAAAGAAATCACTAACGATGGTGAGATCTCTTTCCCTCTATTCGGTTTATGGTACACGCTTGTTAAGTTTATCATCCCTGTGGCTATCGCAATTGTTGCGTTCATGGGTATCTCTTCTGGCTTCGAAAGCGGTAAGGGTGCAATCATGTTACTGGGTATTGGTATCATCGCTGTCGCTGCATTATTTTCTAAAAAGTTTTAATTGCAGTCAGTTAAGTCAATAAAAAACGGAAGCGAAAGGCTTCCGTTTTTTTTATGCCTAATACTTAATTATCAGCGAAAAATAAAAAGCGAGGCTCGCTAAAGTTATCCGTCATCTAGCCGATATAATGAGTATTGAGGACTGTTTGAGTCGGTGTTTTTATTTAAGAAGGTTTAGTGTGAAATTATCTGTAAGAAAGAAACTTTATTTAGGGTTTGGGGCAATATTAGCGGTGCTAATAGCGTTGGCTAGCGTTGTGTGGTTAGAAGTAAGTAACGCGTATAAGAGCGCCGATGAAGTTAGAACGGATGATGTTCCCGGTACCATCACTTACCTTCTATTGATTGATGACGCTGGAGATGTATACCGTGATGCGTTGGCAGCGCTCACACATGCTGATAATGCATTGAACGATTATCGTTCGAGTAAGCTCGATTTTGCTCAATCTATTGAACAAATAAAGCTTCTAGAAAGCCGAGGCTCTGATGATTATCGTCGAATCCAGAAAATCGAAGACTTGATGGCGAATTTTACTCAAGTATTTGAAAATAAGCTTATGCCGATGATTCACGATGACGTGGCGATGTTGTCCAATATTAAGCAGCTGAGAACCCTGTACGAACAAAACCTGATTCCAATTGAGACTATGCTAAGTCAAGCTTCTGCGAGTGAGAGAAAGGACACCGGTCTATCTTTGTCAACTTTAACCGATTCACTTAAAGCTATTGAGCGATCCATCATGACATTGTCGGCGATCGCTATTTTGTTTGGTTGTGGTATCGCATTTCTATTGTCTCGTTCTATTACTAACCGTTTAACTCGTGTTGAACAAGTTGCGCGACGAGTAGCAAATGGTGACCTGACAGCCGAGGATATCGTTGATGATTCCGGTGATGAGTTAGCGGATCTGGCGATGTCTGTTAATCAGATGCAAAAATCACTAGTCAGTCTTTTGAAGTCGATCTCTTCTGTCACTCATCAAGTTCAATCGGTGACCGGTGAGCTATCATCCATCAGTCACGACATTGTTTCTGGTGCTTCCGCTCAAGCGGATAAGGCTCACTTGATTGCAACGGCAGCTGAAGAGCTAAGTTTGACTATATCTGAAGTCGCGCAACAAGGCACTTCTACTTATGAAGAAGCTCGTCGATCTGAAACGTCTGCAGAAGATGGCCGCAACGTGATTGTTGAGATGGTGGCGAGTATCCAGCAAGCAAGTGTCGACTCAAATGAGCGATATGTCTCTGCAAATGAATACACTGGGTTCACACGGTGAGCAGATTGGCAGCGTGATTAAAGTCATTGAAGATATTGCTGAGCAAACCAACCTATTAGCTTTGAATGCAGCCATTGAAGCGGCGCGTGCGGGTGAGTTTGGACGTGGTTTTGCGGTTGTAGCGGATGAAGTTCGAGCGCTAGCTGAGAGAACCACGAAAGCAACACAAGAAGTGTCTGGCATTATTCAGTCGATTCAATCCGGAACACAAGAAGCGGTCACCTTTACTCAAAATAACTGCCGCTTGGTTGAGATTGGGGTCGAGCAAAGTTCCGGAGCGGTTTCAGCATTGGAAGCAATTGTCAGCGGTGCAGGTAACGTGCAAAGTATGATTAACTCTATCGCGACAGCAGCCGAAGAACAGACAGCGGTAACGAAAGAAATTGCAGCCGATATTACCGCGATCAGTGACATCTCTGAACAGTCATTACAGCTGGCTACCCGCAGCTCTGAAAACACTTTAGGTTTGAATGCAAAGGTTGCTGAGCTAGAAGCCTTGGTTAATAAGTTCAAACTTGCTTAATTCGCATTGGAAGGGATAGAGACCTAACCGTGTAAGTGGACGATGAAAAGAGAAGCCCAATGATTCAATATTTATTGAGTGAGTTGGGCTTTTTCGTTGCTGGAATCTGGGTTCAGACGCGGTATACTCCACGCTCTACAATGGAGCTAGCCTTGACATGTTCGATATTCTTCTGAACCACTCTGATTTTTTACTTATCAATAAGCATCCTGGAGTCAGCGTCCACAAAGACGATGGCGATACCATGTTGCTTCAAGAAGTTGCTAATGCAATCAATGAGCCTAAGCTGTATCTGGTTCATCGACTTGATAAAATGACCTCAGGTATTCTGCTGCTGGCAAAAAATGCGTCGGCGGCGAGCGAGCTTTCACAGCTATTTGCAAAGCGTGAAGTAGAAAAATACTACCTTGCGATTGGTTCTAAGAAGCCAAAGAAAAAGCAAGGTTTGATCTCAGGAGACATGGAGCGTTCACGACGCTCAAGTTGGAAACTTCTGACATCCAAAGAGAACCCTGCGATCACGCAGTTTTTATCCGCAACAGCTGACCCCGGTGAGCGTCTACTTTTATGTAAACCCTATACAGGGCGAACTCACCAGATCCGTGTCGCGATGAAGTCGATCGGCTCAGCCATTGTTGGTGACCCTATTTATAATCCATCGAGTGAGGCTGACAGAGGTTATCTGCATGCCTTCGCGATTCGATTTACCTATCAATCACAAGCCTACGAATATGTCTGCGATCCAAGAAGCCTAAACTCCTTGGGTGAGAAGTGGCATCAGGAAACCGTGTCGTACGGTTTGGACCGTTGGCTTGAACCTTGGTCATTAACGTGGCCAAAGCTAAACACTAAGTGAGTGAAATAATGGAAGCATCAGCTTTACCTCTGTTTTTTAGTCATATTGAACAGCAACTGAATGAAGTACCAAACGAACTACGTCGTATTTTTCACGGCCGCGGTAAGTTTTGGTCTGGGCTCGAACAACTGACATGTGACTGGGTTGATGGACAGCTACTGGTTAACGTGTTTAAAGAGGTAGACGACGAATTCTTGTCATCTCTAAAAGCGGGGTTGGTTGAACTCACTAACAAAGATATATGGCAATCAAAGCCGGGCACAAGCATTGTTCTGCAACACCGTTATGCCGATGGTGCACCTTCAGAGGTTCTATGGGGTGAACTCAATGACTCTCCGGTTGTGGTTGAGCATGGTCTTAAATACCAATTAGACATTGGCCGTAATCAGAACTTCGGTTTGTTTCTAGACATGCGTCATGGTCGCCAATGGGTACAAGATAATGCTAAGGATAAGAACGTTCTTAACCTGTTCGCATACACTTGTGGCTTCTCAGTAGCGGCTATCGCTGGTGGTGCTCGTCAATGCATGAACGTGGATATGTCTCGTGGCTCGCTAAACAAAGGCCGCGATAACCACCGTCTGAATGATCACGATATGCGCTCGGTTAATTTCCTTGGCTAC
Organism: Vibrio minamisatsumaniensis; assembly: GCF_050337445.1. Taxonomy (NCBI): domain Bacteria; kingdom Pseudomonadati; phylum Pseudomonadota; class Gammaproteobacteria; order Vibrionales; family Vibrionaceae; genus Vibrio; species Vibrio minamisatsumaniensis. The sequence goes on from NZ_JAKJSY010000033.1 coordinate 27,991, forward strand.
GATATCTTTAAGTCGTGGGGGAAAATCAAGAAAGGCGGCCCTTACGAGCTCGTTATCATCGATCCGCCGTCGTTCCAAAAAGGCAGCTTTGCTTTAACTAAAGACTACAAAAAAATCTTACGTCGTTTACCTGAGCTTTTAACAGAAGGTGGAGAAGTGATTGCTTGTGTGAACTCACCGGCAGTATCACCAAACTTCCTGATTGAGACGATGGCAGAAGAAGCACCAAGCGTTGAATTCGTTGAGCGTCTCGACAACCCGCCTGAGTTTGTCGATGTCGACCTTGATTCAAGCTTGAAGGTGTTGAGATTTAAAATTAGCGCTTCTGCAGATGCCTAATTAGGTTTAAGTATTAGCTAGAATATAACAACGCCGCTCATCTGAGCGGCGTTTTTGTCTATGAGGAATCACGACTCTAGTATTAGGTGGTTTGATTCTTGAGTGTCTGGAACCCAAAATAGATACGCATAAATGTGGTTAGCCAACACGCCGCACCAAAGGTGTAAGCGATGACCGCAAAGTGCTCGGGCCAAATACAGAACGCGATGAAACAGGCGATGGTTTCTGTGCCTTCGGTTAACCCTGACATGTAGTAGAGAGACTTATGTTTATAGACGGGGTTTTCGATGCCTCGTTTGCCCGCCATAACGGCAAACGCTAAAAAGCTACTGCCTGTGCCAATAAAAGAGAAGATCAAAAATGCACCGGCAATGGCGTTGTGTTCAGGGTTGGCAATCACAAAACCAAATGGGATTAATGAGTAGAAAAGGAAATCGAGACTGATGTCAAGAAACCCCCCCGCGTCGCTAATGCCTTGGATTCGAGCTAACGCCCCATCCAGCCCATCACACACTCTGTTAAAGACGATAAAGCCTAAAGCCCACTCGTATTGCTCAAATGCCAATGCCGGAAACGCTAAGCACCCGACCAGAAAGCCAAATAGGGTAGTTTGATTAGCTTTGATACCAAATTGATTCAATAATTTTGCTGATTGGTTCAATGGCCACTTAATGACCTTGATGGCGTACTTATCCAGCATTGTTACTCCTCCATGGCCAAGACAGTACTTCTGCCCCTTGAGGCACGTCAGCTTCGTCGTGCGTGACCATTAGTGTTGGGATATTCGCTTTGGTCAGTTGTTCAAACACCCAATCGCGAAATTGCGCTCTTAATTCTTGGTCCAGTTTACTGAACGGTTCGTCAAGCAGGGCGAGTTTCGGCTTGGCTAGTAACATACGAGTTAAGCTGATTCTGGCGCGTTGACCACCAGATATTTGATCGGGGAAAGACTCAGCCAAGTGAGTCAGTTCAATGTCTTTTAATGCGTCCATTGCCTGCTGTTGGCGAGCGGAACCTTTAACAGAGTTAGGTAACGAAAAAGCCAAGTTTTCCCATACTTTGAGGTGCGGAAACAACAAGTCATCTTGAAATAAAATACCGACTTCACGTTGATGTGAAGGCTGGTTATCCAACGGAATGTCGTTTAACACAATGGTGCCTGAATATGAAAACTCTTCACTTAAGTGACCCGCAATCGCATCCAGTAAGGTCGACTTTCCGCAACCACTCGGCCCCATCAAAGCCAGTATTTGGCCAGATTCCAATGTTACGTTTAGCGCTGAGAACAGCGAATCCCCATCGGTTTTACGGATGGTGAGGTCGTTGAGGTACAGACTCATTACTTAGTAAACCTTTAAAAGTAAGACGGCGATATCTAAGTTGAAGTCGGTTGACTCCTATCGCTAGAGAGAAAAAGAATAGGGGTAATAAAGCCTGCCAGAGCGCATAGATTGCGGTTACTCTGCGGTCGAAGCCACTCGAAAGGGCGACCGCTTCTGTCGTGATAGTACTGACGCGCCCGGCACCGAGTATTAACGTTGGTAGGTACTGAGCGAAACTGACACTAATCCCAACGGCCCAGGCAAAAGCGATAGCGGGCAGCAAAATAGGCAGCTTAATCGAACACCAACTTTGAAACGGTGATTTACCTAAGCTTAGTGAGGCTTTAATCAGACCATTGTTGAAGCTTTTCCATGGGCCGTCCAAAGACAGATATACAAATGGGAAAGCAAAGAAAACATGCGCCCAAATCACCCAAAACTGATAGGCACTGCTGCCGATGTATAGCGTAGTGATTTGCAGACCAAACAATACCGAGAGTTGAGGTATTAACATAGGGATAGCGATAATAAAGCCCGGAACTTGCCATTTGTATTTCATTTGGTATTCGTGAGCAATTAGTGCAAGTAACAAAGCAACGGATGCGGCAATAAGACCGATCCACAAGCTTTGGCCAATGGTACCTAGGATGCTGTCCCACTCATACTCCCAAAATTGTATTGTGTATTGGCTCGGTAATAAGTCCGGAAAACGCCAACGTTGGGCGATGCTCCAGATCATCATCAATGGAAAAATGAAGAGTGACAATGCCGTCAGAGCTGAGAAGATCGTTTTCCCGGGTAAACGCCCCCCAGTTCTACCTGAATACTGCCAAGTTCTGCAGTGCTTGATAATGACCCATTCAATGAAACGAGCAAAGACGATGGTAAGCGATGCCAAGCCAAACAAAACAATAGCACCAGCAGCTGCTCGTGGTAATAAATTAAGGTTTGAGTCGTTAAACCATTGCCATACTAAGGTGGCAAAAGTCGGCGGGTTGGTCGGGCCAATAATCAATGCAATATCGACAACCGATACGCTATAAGCGAGCACAGCCAGCATTGGGAAACGAAGCTTAGTAAACCATTGTGGAAAAATACATTTCCACCAGATCTGAGCACGGTTATAACCCAGCGATGCACTGACCTTAGTGATACGTTCTACATCAATTTGCTGCAGTATCGATATGCTCATCAGCAATAAGAAGGGGACTTCCTTGAGTGCGAGCATAATGATTAAGCCGAACGCGTATGGGTCTTTTACCAATAACGCCAGTTCAGAGCTGGTAGCAGACTCGCCGAGCAAGTGATGTACGGCTCTTGCGCCAAGCCCCGTTGGGCTAAACAGAAAAGCAAAGCCGATAGCAAAAGCCACATGTGGGATGGCAAGCATTGGTGATAGCGTTAACTCAATCTTTCTCCAAAACTTGTTTCCCCAAGAGGCTTGAAGAATGCAAAAGGTTAGGAAGCAGGCAATATAGCTGCTTGCAATCGCTGAACCTAGGCTTAAGCCAATAGAGTGCCAAGCTCCTTCCCATTGAAAGACTTGGCTAAAACCGTTGAGTGTTGGCTTCTCTAAACCTAGTGGCGGGATAAAACTCAACGAAGAAGCGATCACTCCCGCTATCCCAGGGATTGTTGGGATAATGCACACTGCTATAACGACTAAATATAGGGCGCGTAACATTAAATTTAGTTACCGTATCGCTTTAGCCATTCGTTTTCGAGCGCGGTTTGCCAACTTGGGTGAGGTTCATCAACCGACTTGAATTGCTGAGTGTGTTTAGCGCTACCTGTTAGGTACTGACTACTTAATACTGAAGGGTCGCCCCAAATATTCAGGTCACCTTTGCGCGATTGAGCTTGAGGGCTAAGTAAAAAGTTGATTGTGACCAATGCGCCTGCAGAAGAGTGAGCATTCCAAGGAATGGCTAAGAAGTGAATGTTAGAAAGCGCTCCACTTTCTAGCGCATAAGCTTTGGTGCTTTTTGCCAGTTTACCACTCGCTTGAGCAGAAAAAACCGCATTGGGGTTGAATGTGATCGCGAGATCGATTTGCCCGTCATCAAGAAGTTGAATACTCTCAGAGGTGCCCGCTGGGAACTGTTTACCACCACGCCAAGCGACTTTATGGAATTTATCTAAGTACGCCCATAGTGGAGCGGTAATAGTTTGGAAATCGTCATTTGAAACTGGCTTAGACAGCGCAGGGCTATTGTTGGTCAGCTCAATGAGTAGTGATTTGATGAAGCTAGTACCGTGGAATTCAGGTGGTCGAGGATAGCTTAGGCGATTGGGAAAAGCTTGTGCGTAACTTAACATCTCTGAAAATGATTGTGGTGGGTTGTGTAATGTTTTTTGATCATGAATGAATACCAGTTGCCCCACGCCCCAAGGTGCTTCTAAACCTTCGGTTGGTTCTGAGAAGTCGACATCTATCGGCAGAGACTTATCGACGTATTGCCAGTTTGGAAGTGATTGAGTAAATGGACCGAATAGCAGGTGATTGTTTTTCAATGAACGGAAGTTTTCACCGTTAATCCATACAATATCAACGCTGCCTTCACTGTCCTTTCCTGCGGCTTTCTCAGCAATCAAACGAGTGGTTGTTTCCGCGATGTCTGTGACTTTTACGTGCTTTAAAGTCACGCCATATTCACTTTTTAACTGCTTGCCCGCCCACTGAATGTAACGGTTGATCTCTTGGCTACCGCCCCAGGCATGAAAGTAAACCGTTTGCCCTTTGGCCCGCTGTTCGATTTGGTTCCAGTTGTCGGTTGCTGACATTATTTCATCAGCATATACCGTCGTGCTGTATGCAACGGTTGCCATGACTCCTAACGTACTTACTATTTTGTTCATAAACTTTTCCATTTGGTCGTGAACGGGCAAGGGCATTGTGTTTCTGAATTCCCTAACAGTTATTCTATCTGTTTCTGAAATAATTTCTAATTCAGCAGTAAATTCAATCAATTACTTGAGGAACTTTTGCCATCCTATCAACAGACCGAGAAACCCGTGAATTTATTGCATCGAAATGAGAGGTTTTTGAGGTTTATTGAAAGTTGGTAAGAAAAGTAGGCGATGCGTGTCAATTTTTGAGGGAGAGTGAAGGCAAGCTGGCAATAAAAAAGGAGCGATAGGGCTCCTTTAATCAATATTGGTATTCGATGACGAGTTAGTTTACCCAGTCACGAATGATGTACGTTAGCGTATGTACATCGTTTTTCAGTACTAGCGTATCGTTTGTTAGTGTTACGTCGCTCCACTTGCTTAGAGTCGCAGAAACCGACTGTTCCATTTCCATCGTAGAGCCATGGCACATTTTCATTGTCATACCCATCTGCTTGATACGGAATTGACCGTCTTTCAGTTCGCCTTGACCGAAGAAGTTGTTACAACCAGCCATGCCGTTTGCCGTCAGCTTCTCGCCGATCTCTAGACGAGGGGCGGCTTGATCTTTGCTTTTCTCAATGTCCTTGCCATCAATTTGCGCCAATTCCCAATTATGGTGTTGGAGAGCGGTTGGTGTTACTTGAGTCGCGTTGCTACCTGTGGTTGTACATGCTGCTAACATCATAGGTAAAGCGGCTACTGCTAGTAATTTTTTTGAACTAAACTTCATGTGAAAAGGCTCCAAAGGAAAAACGAAGTTACTGGAAAAGGGTAACTTGATAGGGTGAAATTATAGTTAACCACACACTGTATGTGTCAGTATAAGGTTATAGTTTAGTATGAATTCTATAAGTTCGATGACTCATTTATTGCTGATTACTGAATGAGTGGGCCTGGTTTCGATTGATAAGGAGGCATGGTGGAGCAGTTAGAGTTTTTCAAAGTTCCAAACCCTTGTGTTGGGGTGTGTTCAAGTGATGACAAAGGTTATTGCCACGGTTGTATGCGTAAAAGAAATGAGCGTTTCAATTGGATGTCAATGACGCCATCTGAGCAACTGCATGTCATTAAGCTATGTCGCCAGCGCTACAGAAGAAAAATAATGAAGCAAAAAAGCGTGGTTGATCATTCGGTTGACGAAGAGGGCAATACCAGTCCCCAAAGAGATCTTTTTGGCTAGAGAGGTAGTATTAAGGTTTTATTTAACTCCGAAGTAACTATTACTTTACATAATGGTTGGGGTGTAATATTAAGGTAGATACCTTTGTATCTGAGGGAGTGGTGTCGGTATGAATAAAAAGAACGCAAAACTCAAAAAAGCGCCAGTCAAAGCACTGGACAGAAAACCGATTGGGGCGAAAGATGACCCTGAAGAGGCCCCGCGTGATTGGCATTCGATGTCAGAAGAAGAACGAATGGAAATCCTTTCTCACCTTTCAGACATGCCTTTCCAATAACATCACTGGTTCTTCAGAGTCTTTCTTAACGCTCGATTCTCAGAAATAAAAATGCGACTAAACAAACATGTGATTCGCTTTTGTTACACCACGATGGTATGTACAAAATGTATCATTGGCCTCGGTGGTTTTACTGTGAATTTTAATGTTGGTTATCACTTCTACAGCCCCAGCATCGTAACAAGCTTGTTCCGCCTTTTTAACGATATCGAGTAGTTGGTTGAGTTCACCTTTCATTGTGGTTTCCATCGCGCCAATTTGAAAAGGCACATCGGCTGCTTTCACAACTTCAATCGCTTTATCAACCACTTCGAAGTTGTTGCCTTCTTTAACTCGAGGGATCACTTGAAAGGCAACCATTACTTCTGTTTCTCTTTTTAACTCAGACACTTTCTGCTTACTCAATGATAGGAAATTGTTGCAGATGATAGGTTAATGCGGAGACAAATTCCGCAGCCAACTAAGCAACTTTCATGGCAATGAAGCGCGATGTAGGTTTACTTGCTACCCCAGTGGTCGCTCACCCAACCACCAATGTGCTCATCAAAATGACAGCCACTGAACCGTTGGTTACGTTCCACCGAGTTGTCAGAGTCACCTTTGTTGTCTATTAGGTTTTGTATGTGGTTTGCCATCGGATCATTGGAACGTTGACGATCTCGGCGGGTTGCCACTTCCTTGATCAGTTGTAATCGATATGTAGAGCTAGCACGTTTCATTTCAATGACCTCCTGTTGTAGACACTAATAGAAAAATTTAGTTGTCGGACATTGAGGCGTCAATGTGAATTTATAGTATTTTTTTTGAGCAACCAAGAATCAATACGTTGGCATCATAGTTCATAACAGAGTCATTTAAGTTGGCATCTTTACGGAAGCTTTTTTGAGGTTGGAGAGGTTTGTTGCATATAAATAAGCCCAGTGCACACTGAGCTGATTGTTCTTTTTCTGATTATTTTGAGCTATTTGGTTTGCTTTTAAATTGCTTAATGCTCTTCTTTTTAGCTGTTCTTCGGTTGGCCATTTTATCTTTAGGTGGACGCTTGCGAGTTATCGCATCAGATGCAGGTTGGTCTGTTACAGGAAAACCTTCTAATGGTTGCAGCACTAGCGGCTTATTGGTTAGGGTGCGAATCGCATTCAGGTAATCAGTTTCGCTGTGGCTAACCAGAGAGATCGCGCAGCCAGTACTTCCTGCTCTTGCTGTGCGACCAACTCGGTGTACGTAAGTTGCTGAGTGAGAGGGCAATTCGAAGTTAATCACGACAGGTAACTGATCAATATGGATGCCTCTAGCCATGACGTCGGTCGCGATAAGCACACGAGTCTCGCCATTTTTGAAACTGTCTAATGCTTGCTCTCTTTCTTCTTGGCTCTTATTTCCATGTAACGCACTGACACTGATTTTGGCTTTATTTAATCGCTTGGTTAATGTATCGGCATTGTCTTTTGCGCCAATAAATACCAACACTTGTGGCCATGTGTGTTGATTGAGTAGGGCAATGAGTGCTTGAGCTTTACTGCCTTTGTTCACTAAGTACAGGGTTTCTTCGATAGTCGCGACCACGCTGTTTTCTTGATGTGTCGTGACTTTAATTGGATTTGAAAGAAGCGCTTCCGCTTGCCCCACTAATTCGGGAGGAAGTGTTGCAGAGAACAACAGTGACTGGCGTTTGCTAGGCAGTGCTGCGGTAATCGCTTGAATATCGGGCCAAAAGCCCATGTCGATCAGGCGATCGGCTTCATCAAGAACCAATGATAGACACTGAGCTAATTCCAGTTCACCACTTTTAATTAAAGCAAGTAGGCGGCCTGGTGTCGCGATGGCTAATTGTGGTTTAGGCGTTAATTGTTGCTGTTGATCATCCGTATTCACGCCTCCCGTTAGCGTTACCAATTTGATATCGAGTGCTGTTGCGATCGGTTCTAAAGATTCGGTCACTTGAGATGCAAGCTCACGCGTTGGAACAATGATAAGCGCTTGCAGTTCATGTACATCTTGGTTGATGTTATTCAGTAAAGGTAAGCCGAACGCCAATGTTTTTCCGCTGCCTGTCTGCGCTAATGCGAGAATGTCTTTTTTCGCAATAATGACAGGAATGGCTGCTTGTTGTATCTCTGTCGGTTTACGGAATTGAGAAGAGATGGTAGCCACAATTTTTGAGCTAAGAGTGAGTGTATCAAATGACATAACTGAACCCAGTATCAAAATAGATGTGGAGTTTAACAGGAGGATAAAAGTTAGAGAATGAGTTTTGTTCCCTGACTGAACAAACTTATCTGATTTCTACAAGACGACGTATTGATGAGGCTACATTGGCAAGATTTCAGGGCAACATCTTCAGAATAAGTCGAAAGTCGTGACTTATATGATTCATCTCTCATTTTTTTTATAATTTGAGGCGATATTGTGTTTTTCTGCTTTATTGCTTAAAATATCCGCTTGTGAATTGGATATAATCAATAGCCATTAATGATTAATTTGCTGAATGTGTCCTTTTTTGACCAACGTATTCAACAACCGATATTGATTAAGAGTTTTAGAAAGAGACGGAGAGTCACTGATGTGTGAAGATTCATTCACCCAAAAACGCCAATTTTATCGCTTAAAGTACCCCAAAAGGGCACGTCCGGTGATGCGAATTAAGGATGAACTTTTTCATGTCAGTGAAGTTTCTGAAAAAGGTATACGTCTGATTATGAGCAAGCTGAATCCTGTTTATCGTGGCCTCTCTATGGTGGGTTCCTTGAGGCTGCATAGTAATTATAATATTGATATTTCAGGATCTGTGTTGCGACAAGAAGGTGACGAAGTGATCATTAAACTGTCAAAAGGTCCAAGCTTTAAAGATATGGTGTCTGAGCAAAGACGCATCAGGCAACGATACCCTGTGTTTTTTGCAAGCTTAAGAGTGGCTTAAAAGCGACTGACGTTAGATTCCTTAAGGCGCAAATCGCTCATTCTAAGCAGAGATTAAAAAGCCCAGCACTTTCACAAGTGCTGGGCTTTGTTCTATCAATCAAACTAGATACAGGGACAAACTATAGAGCTTAGTGACTTTATAGCTCGTCTACTGTTGCCCAAACCGCGGCTAGCATGTCGTGACCAAATGCGACACTGCGCTCTGGAGACCAGCCGTAAAGCTCGTCAGCATGGCTGATGTGATCTTTGAATGGCATCTCGACAGTATAAGCCAAACACTTAAACTGCTCACCAATCCAGTTTGTGCCAACTGTCATATTCGCTTTACCAGGTTCGTCTTTATCGTAACCAAATTCATCTTGGAACTCTGGTGTAATCGTTAGCAGTGCCTGCTTGAAGTGGTTCTCTAGCTTCGCGATGCGCTCGTTGTAAGAAGGTGTGCCTTCGCTACCCGCGACAAAGTTATATGGAATCGCTTCGTCGCCGTGAATGTCTAAGCACATATCAACGCCCGTTTCTAACATGCGTTCGCGAACAAGGAATACCTCTGGGCTGCGCTCCATCGATGGTGACTGCCATTCACGGTTCAGGTTTACACCAATCGCGTTAGTGCGTAAGTGACCGCGGATGCTGCCATCTGGGTTCATGTTTGGTACAACGCGGAACACAACGCTGTCTAGAAGAGAGCGACCGACGGTATCTGTTTCATCAAGCAGGCGTTGCAGCAGACCTTCGATCAGCCATTCAGCCATCGTCTCGCCTGGGTGTTGGCGACCAATAACCCAAATGTTTTTCTTCTCTTTACTTGGCTCACCGATGGTTAGCAAAGTGATGTCGTTGTTGTCTAGTGTGTGACCTAGAGTTTCTAGCTTACAAGCCGGGTGCGTTTGCGCGCTGTGCAGAAGATCTTGATGACGATCGTATGAGTACGGCGCGAAGTACGCGAAATACATTGAATCGTGCTCAGGGATGATATCAAAGCTTAAGATATCGCCATCGAACTGAGACGGAATACGGAACCACTCTTCACGGTCATATGATGCAACGACATCGTAATCTTTCCAACCTTCAGGGTAGGCAGATGTTGCTAATTGACCGATTTCAAAATGGTGATCTTGTAGAGCTTCGCTTTCTAAACGAAAGTGAAACCATTGAGAGATTTCAGTCTGGTTGTCTGCTGGGATAGTCAGTTGAATGTTTTGTGGTGAATCTGCTGAAACGACGTGAATGTTGCCGCTTTCAAAATTGCTGAAAATTTTCATTGTAGTTCTTATCTCGTAGTTGAGTTGCCGTAAGATTAGCACACTTTTTTTTCGAGAAAACCACTAACTAAATCGTCACCAGATGTTATTTGAACTTGAAGTGATCTTTTTAACTCTTTGAGGCTTATAGATAAAATATCAATAAACTGTTCAGGAAATTATCATGAATCGAATTAATCCAAAAAAATTACTTCACAGTAAATGGACAGCGGTTAGCCCGGTAAAGAAAGAAAAGCACTTTATGGTCACAGAAGTCGAATTCGAAGAAGGGGAGGTTATTCGTTGTTTCATCGAGGCGGTGATGACCAAGCGACAAGAAGCCATCAATTGGCGGGATTTGACTGATAATGGTCATTGGCTTCCAGGTTGGAAGTAAGAGCCTGAAGTAAAGAGGGGTAAAGAGGAGTAAAGCGCCGCTCCACGTTTAACGGCTCGCCCCCGTTCGTAATTGCCAGTATTTGAGCCCTTCTAATACACCTTCAGCGTGTGTGGCTCTGCTGGTGTACACATTGTCTCGATCAGACAAGTGAGCGACCTCAGGGTAATGGTTCGCCACCAATATTGAGTTTACGCCTTCTATAGTCAGCATAGCGGTATCGTTGGCAGAATCGCCGGCCACGCACACTTCCTCAACGCTCAACTTGTGTTGTTTAAGTAGATGATGAATTGCTGTGGCCTTATTAACACCTCTAGGCGTGATATCTAAGTACCAATCGTGAGAGTAGGTGAGGTGTACATCTACCCCGTGCAATTTTAAGCTCGATTCGATCTGCTCGTACTGAGGGTCTGAAAGTTTCCCTTTAAAGGTCATTTTATAATCACCCTGATGGTTCTCTATACGTTCACCCATGAAATCGAGTGGGGCAAGTGCTGACTCAACCTTTGATTTGTTCCAAGAAGATTCTAATTGGTTATGCCAAATATGATCAGGTTTTTGGGAGTAATTGTGATGAATTCTGGTGCCTACATCGCTGATAATACTGTGTGGCTTCGGGTAGTTGTTAGAGGCTAAGCCAACTCGGATTGAGGGCAGCGTTCTACCCGTCGCGATGATAAAGCGGATATCGGGTTGTTTTGTTAAGTAGTCAAATAGCCGATTAACACCATGAGAAGAGCCGCCATCAAGCGTACCGTCAAAGTCACATACCAGCATTTTTATCATTAGAATTCCTTGTCCTTTTCTTTCATTTATTTCAGAAAGAGTGTCCATTTACGCTTTAAAGGATGGCTCAGTAATGAGCACTCTACAAGGTGTGTTTCAGCTCAGAGAGCCTACATTTGATAGTTTGTAGCAAGTATCACAGTTGGTGCTGTGTTTTGATCTTCTGGATAGTGAAATCAAATGAGCATTCGTTGACTTTAGGCGATTCGCCTTTGATTCATAGGCAGAGGAAAGTGCGAACTTTATCTTGTTACAGAGCGTGCTGCCTGATTTTTAATGACCTTCTAATGGTAAAAAATGGTTAGTATTGAAATTATTTGTGCACAAATGACTTATGCTTGTTTTTAACCTGTCTGGCCGATTGTTGGCTAGAATGTAAAACAAATATTCAACAACACATTTGTCAGCGGTATGTAATCGCGATTAGAGCTTATACCTTTATTTTTCAGTGTATTGCTGTATGTTTTGTGGTTGTTAAACCATGTTCCTCTTGGTTTTCTTGATGCTGATATCTGTTATTTACGGTACGGCACCTCTTGATTTGGTCTGGCCAATTAATTAGAGTGCTAAGTGTTTTTTCGAGTTTAAATGAACTATTTTTAAGTTTAAGTAACCGTTTTTAAGTTTAAAAAACTAAGAAAGGATTAGATTTTATGGATCCCATACTGGAAGTTAAGGGACTGTACAAGGTGTTTGGTGAAGACACCGACCGTGCTTTTACGATGATTGATAAAGGCGCAAACAAAGACAAAATTTTTGAAGAAACCGGTCTAACGATCGGCGTTAATGATGTTTCTCTTACTATTCAAGAAGGTGAGATTTTCGTCATAATGGGCTTGTCAGGATCGGGCAAATCAACCTTAGTTCGCCTTCTGAATCGCCTAATCGAACCTACCAAAGGTCATGTGCACCTTCGAGGCAAAGACATTGCCCATATCTCAGAAGATGAACTGCGCGAAGTTCGTCGTAATAACATCTCCATGGTTTTCCAAAATTTTGCACTGATGCCTCATATGACAGTGATTGAAAACGCCGCGTTCGGTCTCGAGTTGGCGGGTATCGAAGTCGACAAACGTAAACAGTCTGCATTTGAAGCGCTCGAGCGAGTCGGTCTCGGACCTTATTCAGAATCGTATCCAGATGAATTATCCGGTGGTATGAAACAGCGTGTTGGTTTGGCACGTGCTCTAGCATGTGACCCCGATATCTTGTTAATGGATGAAGCGTTCTCTGCACTCGACCCTTTGATTCGTACGGAAATGCAAGACGAGTTAATTCGACTTCAAAATGACGATAAAAGAACCATTGTTTTTATCTCGCACGATTTGGATGAAGCGATGCGCATTGGTGACCGAATTGCGATTATGCAAAATGGCGAAGTGGTTCAAGTGGGGACGCCTGACGAGATCTTAACTAGCCCTGCGAATGACTACGTTGAAGCCTTCTTCCGTGGTGTCAATATCGCGAGTACTCTTACGGTGAAAGATATTGCGCGCAAGAAGCCAGCAGCAGTATTTAAGAAATCTGAGCACGACGGTCCTGCTTCTGCTCTACAAATTTTGATGGATAACGACCGTGAATACGGCATCGTTGTTGAGAAAAACAGTCTTTACTCAGGCATTGTGTCTATTGACTCCCTTCGAAAAGCCCAAAAAGAGAGAAGCTCTTTAGTTAGCGCGCAGCTTGCTGATGGATTAACGCTCAATCCGGATTTACCAATCAATGATGTGCTCGGCCTTGTTGGTGGGGTGCCTTATTCCGTACCTGTTGTGGATGATAACGGCAATTACTTTGGCGTGGTGACTAAATCACGACTGTTACAAACATTGGATAAGGGGTAGATCATGTCATCGGAACAAACAAATAATGACCCATGGTCTCAGTCTGCTCCCGTCGCTCAAACCGCAAGTGACCCTTGGGGCCAAGCGGCTGATACTTCACCCTCAGCCGATTGGCTCAGTAGTGAAACGGTAGACGTTACTCCTTTTGATCCACTGAACCCTTTTGCTGACGCTGTACTGCCCGTCGATACCTGGGTTGAGTCTGGGCTAAATTGGCTCGTTGATCACGGACGCCCATTGTTTCAGACAATACGTGTGCCTATCGATTTTATTTTAAGCTCATTTGAAACAGCCTTGACCTCTACGCCGGCGCCATTCATGCTCATCATTTTGTTTTTAGTCGCATGGCAGTTTTCAAACCTGAAGTTGGGTGTAGCGACAGCTGTATCTTTGACTTTCATTGGTTTGATTGGCGCTTGGTCTGAAGCGATGACGACATTGTCATTGGTTATGACGTCGGTCTTTTTCTGTTTGTTGATTGGCTTACCCATGGGGATATGGCTCGCCCGCAGCAATACCGCGGCCAAATTTGTACGCCCAATTCTGGATGCGATGCAAACGACGCCTGCCTTCGTTTATCTCGTACCCATTGTGATGTTGTTTGGTATCGGCAATGTGCCGGGCGTGGTGGTGACCATCATATTCGCACTTCCTCCTGTTGTACGTTTGACTATCTTGGGTATTCAGCAAGTACCTGAAGAATTGATCGAAGCGGGTCACTCATTCGGTGCCAGCAAAAAGCAGATGCTTTACCGAATTCAACTACCACTTGCACTGCCAACCATCATGGCGGGCGTGAACCAAACACTGATGTTATCGTTATCGATGGTGGTTATAGCCTCAATGATCGCAGTCGGGGGTTTAGGTCAAATGGTACTGAGAGGTATTGGTCGTTTAGATATGGGATTGGCTGCTGTTGGTGGCTTGGGCATCGTTATTCTTGCCATCTTACTTGACCGCATCACCCAAGTACTGGGCGCAAATGCAGGCAATACAAAATTACGCTGGTATCACATGGGGCCTGTCTCCATGGTACTTAAAGCGCTAAATCGCGGAAAACAATCAGAATTACAATTAAGGAAAAACATCAATGGATAATTCATGGAAGAGCATACTTACTGCTAGCATCGTTTCTACATTAGCGGTATCAACGAACGTGTGGGCGGCAAGCTTACCCGGTGAGGGGGTTTCGGTTCAGCCTGTTCAATCTTCTGTCGCTGAAGAAACATTTCAAACGTTGATCGTTAACCGTGCTCTAGAAGAATTGGGTTACGATGTAAAAGCAACACAAGAAGTCGACTACAACGTCGCTTACACCTCTATCGCAAAGGGTGATGCAACGTTCCTAGCTGTCGGTTGGTTCCCGCTTCATGCTGATAAATACAAAATGGCGGGTGGTGATGATAAATTCTACCGTAAAGGTCAGTACGTTAGTGGTGCAGCGCAAGGGTACCTAATTGATAAAAAAACGGCTGAAAAGTACAACATCACTAACATTGGTCAGTTGGCTGATCCTAAAATTGCAAAATTGTTTGATGCAAACGGTGATGGTAAAGCAGACCTTACGGGCTGCAACCCAGGTTGGGGTTGTGAAATGGTTATCGAGCATCAACTTTCAGCATTTAAACTGAACGACACCGTCACTCATAATCAAGGTAACTATGCCGCTATCATTGCTGACACCATTTCACGTTACCAAAAGGGTGAGCCCATCCTTTACTACACTTGGACACCATACTGGGTGAGTGGTGTATTGGTTCCAAATAAGGATGTTGTATGGTTAGAAGTTCCATTCTCCTCTCTTCCTGGCGATCGTGCTAATGTGGATACCACTTTATCTAATGGCAAAAACTACGGCTTTGAAATGAACTCAATGCGTATTATTGCTAACAAAGAGTTTGCAAAAAACAACCCGGCAGCAGCGAAGCTTTTTGAAATCATGAAGCTGAATATCAACGATGTCAGTGCTCAGAATATGATGATGAGTAAAGGTAAAAACAGCTCTGCTGATATCGAAGCGCACGTCGATGGTTGGATTAAAGCAAACCAGAAAACGTTTGATGCTTGGATTGCAGAATCAAAAAAAGCGGCGCTTTAATTCGATAGTCAGATCGTGTTTAGTGTCTGTGTAGAGTCATTGAACCGCTTTCAAATGAAGTAAAAAGACGAAAAGAATAATGATTTCAAAGCCAGTCTTCCTATTTGGAAGACTGGCTTTTTTTGGGTCTGATGTAGGACTCGCGTGTAAGCATCGCTAAATTTGCGACCTTGGCTTTCTGTCATTTGCTAAGCTAAGCGTCAAACTTCGTCATCAACACGAAATTGAATTTCAGTGTCCATGAGTAACTCTTAACTTGACGTGTGTACAAATGTTAGCGCTGGAGTTGAGCGAGGGCAGTTAACAAACGACTAAGGCGGATTCACAACGCTTGGCGCCATAATTTCAATTCAGTAAGGGTTCAATTGCCTTACCGAAATACCACTTGCGTTCCTTCGCCACAATCACAAGAAATACTATAAGTATCCTTCTTCTTGGTGACTTTTAAACCACTGGAGTTGCAGGAGTGGCAGCGAATGCGCATTGCAGTATTGGTTTTACACTGAGGGCAGAAAACGTAGTATCCGTACTTGCCATACTTTGGTTCTGTTTCTTTACTCTGGCATTTTTTGCAAGAAAAACCATATTCAATGCTCGGTTTGGTCGTCTTATCTTCGGCTGAGTCGCGACTTGTAGAGCTAGGAACTATCTCGATGTCTGCTGCAGAACTTGTTGCTGTAGGGGTGTGTTGGTCAATGAGAAAGTTGATGATTCGATAAAGTTCATCACGGCTAAAATTAGGATTAGCGTTTAGAATAGTACCTGAACGATGTTGTTTGATTAGTTTTTTAACAGCGCTCCCAATAGACTCTGCCTTAGTGAGTTTCTTGGATATACTTTTGGGTGCTGAGTTACGGTCTATTAAGGCATCATTTGAAGCTGCACATAGTTGATCCCAGCAACGTCCACCAAAGTACCCTTGAAGAAAGGCTACCTTTTCTAGCAGTGATTGAGCGTTCTCATTTAATAATGCTTTTAAGAGTTGGCTCTGGAGTTTAGCTTGTTCGATTGGAGACGGCATTCCCGTCCACTTTCCCCTAACAGTTCGGCTCCACTCTAATTGTTCATTGATTTTCACTTCACCTCGAATTGATTTTGATTCGATAATAATGAATCCCTTGTTATAGATAACGAGGTGGTCAATTTGTGCGGTTTCATTTTTTAGTTGCACCCGCAGATCGTTGATAATGAAAACATCACTTGTTTCTCCAAACTCTCGGCGTAAATAGAAGGCGACATCCCGCTCAACTTGAGCTCCTGCTTTTTGTCGAGGATCAGTATCTGGCTTTGAGTCTCTATCCTTGGTAATCATTTGAGCGTCCTAACGTTTTCATCTCTAAAGATTATCAAATGCACTATAATTCATATTGATTTTGATTCGAATTATGCGACATAAGTGCTCCTTCAAAAGAAAGTAACAGCACTTTTGTCCCCTTAATCCACCCAAGCAAGTTAAACGTTCGAAAATTAGAGTTACGGAACCTTGGCCGTAAGCATATCGAAAAGCTTGTACACCATTGGCAATCTCAAGGCTTAGCCGCTGGCACAATTAAAACCAGAATGACTCACTTACGATGGCTATCGGAGAAAATTGGCAAACCTGGACTCTTACCAAAAAGTAACCTGTTACTTGGCATAGAAAACTGCACATATGTCACCAATCAAAATAAGGCGCGTCACCTTTACAATGCGCAATTATCTAGAATCAATGATCGCAAGCTTTCGGTTGCAAGCAGCTTTTGGCTTACGTAGAGAAGAGAGCATGAAAATCCAAATTAACCTTGCGGATAGAGGTGAAAAATGGGTAGGAGAGGGTTCTTTGATCCCTAAGAACGCCAAATACGCGAATCAAATGAAACGCTATGAGAGAGCATGTATCAAGATGGGGTTAGACCGAGCGCACGGCTTAAGGCATGCGTATGCTTTGAGGTAAGAATGGTCATTACTGAAGAATTAGGGCATGGAAGGGAAGAGGTTACCGCCGTTTACCTAGGGTGCTAAATTAACGGTTAGATTCCAACAACCGAGCTTAAAAGTGTTCTAGGTTAGAACACTTTTTGTCATTTTTCGGAGGAGCAAAATATTCAAAATCAGAACATTTTTAGCTGTTTATCTGTACTAATTCTAACTTGTTCTTGCCCCATTTTGTGTTAGATCTTTTACTCATTCATATCTTGTTTATCTGAGTTTGACCTACTCAAACTTATCCACTTGAGTTGAGAACTTAGCGTTCCCGTTTTTAGGCGACATTTTGTAGCTTAGTATCCCTTGTCTTACTTTAACTTATTGATTGTTAATTGAATTAATATGATTAAGAGTGCATCATATAGAAGAAAAAGA